>NZ_JAAMFG010000035.1 GCF_011064545.1 Wenzhouxiangella sp. XN24 | reverse complement strand
CGATAGATCCGCTTGTGGTTCCACGGCCGGCCCTGGCGCCGGAGGATCTTCCGGCACTTCCAGAACCCCCGGCTCGGACGGCCCTCCACCAGGGTCGCCAACGCGCCGATCACCTGTGCATCCCGAACCGTCCAGTCATCCGGAACCCGGTAGAAGGCCGACCGCGACAGTCCCACGCAGCGGCATGATCGAGTCACCGGGAGATCGTGCTCCTCGACCAGATACCGCGCGGCGTCGCGTTTCGCAGCCGGCCCTACAGTTTTTTTGAGATCAGATCCTTCATCGCTGTGTTCTCGAGCGCCAAGTCTGCATACATGCGTTTGAGCCTCGCGTTCTCGGCTTCGAGCTCTTTGACCCGTTTCAGGTCCGAGGCTTCCATGCCGCCGTACTTCGATTTCCACTTGTAGTACGTGGCCTCCGAAATTCCGTGCTTGCGGCAAAGCTCGCTGATCCGCATCCCGGCGTCCGCCGACTTCAGGATCGAGACGATCTGCGTCTCCGTGAATCGTGATTTCCTCATCAGAACCTCCTGGCACAAAGATGCCAGAAAGCTCTACTTTTTACCTGTCCACGAGAGTGGGGAGCTTACGGGGAGCTTACGGAACGATCTGACGCGCAATGAAGCCCGGTTCCGCACACCGGGAAACCGTAAACGGCCTCCTTAAAGGGCGAGCTTACGATTCAAGTAAATATTCCTGGACGCTACAACAATTGCGCTAAAAAGCCAGAAATGTTGATAGTACAGAACCGATATGAATGTTCCACTAACAAGAAGTCCGCAAAAAGAAGCCAAGAGGCATATCCTTAAATTATAAAAATAGGAACTCTCCCTCTTGCTATGCCAATCGCTCTCTTGCCCCAGCAACCGTATGTCGGAAAAGTTTCTCATAATGATAAGAGCAAAAATAGCCGTTCCCAGAATCCCTGTTTCCGGAAGCAGCGTAAACCATAAAGAATGAGCGGAACGACCCCACATATTACCCCTTGCATGCTCTTCCGACTGATACTCGTCGAAACGAATTGGAAAATTTCCAGGGCCGACCCCCAAAGGGTTATCAAGAAACATTTTCGTCGCATCTTTCCAGGTGAGAAGCCGAGAAGAAGCTGTAGACTCTGAAGTGTCGGTAATGGAGGAAATTTCCCCCAAGAAATCGTCGTCTGCCGTATAGGTAAACACAGATACGATAACCAGCGCCATCAATATGGCTTTAAGCTTATGGTGGCTGAACAGAACATAAACCCCTAACACGGCAGAGAGACCCAAGAACCCACCTCTGGATCTTGTATACGCTATCGCCGCTATCACAAGTATCGTGACCAGTAAATATACCCACTTATACTTATTGCTATTTGCTGTCCGGAATAGAAAGAGGCTGAAAGAAGTCAAGAACACCAAGGCCAGGGCAACATCGTTAGCATCCCTTACGGTGCCGGCGGGCCCATAACCACGATTAGTCAAGACGTAAACTGACAGATAGACGCTTACAAGCACGAAGAATAAAATGAGTCTATTTAAAGATTTTTCATCATTGATAAGATGGACGATACTATAAATGACCGGTAAATAGATGAGCATCCCCTTAGCCGTATGAAACGCGAAATAATTATTTCGCGCGAACGGCACAAATACGACTAAGTATAAGCAGAATAAACCGATCAGAAGAATTTGATTATTATTTATCTTTGTTATATTTACATTGAAAAAAGTTGAGACGAGCAATAGTAAAACACTGAACAACCCGAGCCTCAACGCCTCAAGACCAAGAACATCCTGGAACTTGGTATATTCCAACGCCAAATAAAATAACAACAGAAAGAAATACACCTTACCGCGAGAGCTGGTCAGAGCTGCAGACCTAGTCAAAGCGGACCGACGATGCTTCATTACAGGATCAATCTCGGACGCGATTCCTAGGGAGACAAGAAGGCCTAATTAAATCTATCAGGTGCCTTCCGAATTCTTCGCTGTCTAAGGGCCAGATTTTCTTCATCTGTGTTGCTCACCCATCATGCTTACGCGCGAACCAACACGGAGGTATAGAACTCCCTAACATTCTTCATATACTTTTCGTGTGTAAATTCAGTTAGAGCCCTTTGTCGGCCAGCAGCTCCAAGTTCTTTACGTAGAGTCTCATCACCCATAAGGAGATCCAGTTTCTCTTTTAGATCATCAACATTGCCGGGTTCGCAAAGCAGCCCATCAACTCGATCATCAATAACCGTCGGTATTCCATCTACCCGGGAACCAATTCGGGGCTTTCCCGCTGCCATAGCCTCCAAGAGAACCCTTCCCATAGCTTCCGAACGAGAGGGCAGGACGAAGATGCCACAGTTCCCTATATGCTGCGGCATTTCGTTAGCGTGGACAGGAGGATGGTGATAAATGCGTGGGTGGTTATCTATTGCCTTTTTAAGAGCGTCTCCATCCTTAAACCAACCCAAGATTTTCAAAGTCCAGTCGGGGTACTTGGGTGACACTTTTTTAAACGCAGCGATAAGGACATCCACCCCTTTACGCTTGAAAGGGAAGCCAGCGAAAAGCACTTCCCTCTTCTCACTGATCGGCACAAAAACACGGCTATCTACATACCTTCTGAAATCGACAATCATTTTATCCGCCAAGATCGATTTAAAAGGATCGATCTGTTCCTTATAAAGAAGCCTGACCCCATCCGCTCTACCCAAGGTGTAACGCATTAGGAGCGGATAAACCCTTTTCTTAATTTGATTCATCGGATAATAACGATCATCCAACCACTCGCCTGGAGCGGTATACACACCATTCACTTCAATTGCCAGCCTCGTTCCAATAGTCTTCGCGATTTCCGCCCCAATTAATCCTGTTTTAAGGGGGTCATATGTCGATATCAAATCGAATGGGTTACCGGCATCTCGTTTAACGTTATCAAGACAAAACTTACGGAACTTCAGAAACGGAACAGGCTTTCCGTTATTCGAAATTGATAAGAAGCGGAAGTTCCCCACTCGAAAATCTTCAGATGACGATGTTGTCGTATAAATATCGCCACAAAAATACTCGGAAAGATGTATGAAATGTTTCACGAATTCCGAGTCTTTGACGCGAAAGACAGGTCCCGGATTGATGAATAGTATTCTTTTTGCGTTCATTTATGATTTGTAAATCTAATGGAAGCTCTAAGTATAGTCTTATCTCGCTTCAGTTAACTGAAGTCTCTAAAACTTCAGATCGCGCAGAGGCTTATAGTACTCCCTCCACGTTTAGCACGCACCTCGCCCAACCAGATCAATATTTGCCCCATATCAACGCCTCCACGTCCTACCGCAATAACTGGCGAGCTTGGAGCAAGCCGAAAGTCTCCCGGATCAGACATAACTCCCGATGCGTTAGCGAATAGCGGATCATCCGCAATGGGCTCTGTCCCGCTGATCCCGTCTGAAGCAGCTTGGAACTGGAATTCTGGCGCCTCCAGTGCCTCGTTTGTCTGAAGGATTTGGGTTAACTCTGCCAGTGTCACATATCTGAGTGAGCGATTCAGCCGATGGCGCCTATAGCTAACCCGCGACGCGTCGATTTTCGCCTTCGCATAATCGATAGCCAGGAACGGATTCACATTCAGGCAATCTTAGCGCGGTCGTCGGTTGACCACCTCTATGTGACCGTTATCTGTCGGCGTTCCCGGCGGCCTAGATCCGAATTTAATGGCACATTGCCATGCCCATTCCTTGGGTGCCTTCAACGTAAATTCGGCGCCATAATGGTCGGTCAGCGAGGTCAGTACGGGGCCCGTCTTCCGAGCAATTCTCCTGAGCAGGAGCTGCCGTCTGGCCAGACATCGAGAGTCCCACCTCAATCAACAGACCCACGCGGATTAACTGATCAACGACCCTGAGTACCCGGAATGGCCGCCCATCGAGCGGTTGATCATGGACTAGGTTCATACTCTAACGCGCACCACGCCCCGCCGCCGCCGGCGCTGGATCATAATGAAGGCACATATGCTTGCGACGCCGGACGCGCATGCGTAGCTATAAACCTTCAAGCCGACTAAAATGACCAACCCGCTTCATGTTCACCGGCCACCCCACTCGACGGAGCATGATATGAACCCGTCGGTAACCGAACCGCCGCCGCGCCACGAGATCTCCGAGTTCTGCAACGGCTGCGCCGACCGACGCTTTGCTTTGCTCTTGCTGCAAGAGGCGGCGCGGAAAAAATGGGCCAGGCCGCAGGGTTTGCTAGTACTAACCTGAAATCGCTCCTTGATCTAACCAGTCCACGACGCTTCGCGGGCTTCAGAGCCTTCTTCGAACCTCCTGGCCAAGGATACGGTCATCCAGCCTCAGGTCCCCACCAACGTCATGACTCTGGCGTTCTACTCACGGAGTTACCGCAAAGCCGGCAGGTCCGTCAGGACGAGCTTGCCGTACTTTATTCCGAACGTAGAAGTTCGCTCCAACGACACCCAAATGCTGGTTCAAATCCGCCCCCGGCATGCCGCTCTCCACCTAGCGCCGCGCGTAGGTGATCTCCTCTCCCTTAGATCGCGACTTCTTGACATCCTCGTCTTCCGTTGAAGGACCTGCTGAACGATTCTAATCCAATTCTAAACCGACCTCGAAAAGCGGGGCGACGTCAGGATTAACTATCGTTTGGCGAAGCATCCGAGATGACCCAACGAAACTTTCCGGACTGCGAGCACGAAATCTGATCGTGAAATTCCACGTTTACTGGCGTTAAATGGCCGACGTATCGCTTGATTTCTCTGACTAGCCAACGAGCGTCGTCGTCGCCAAATTCAGCATGCGGTACAACACGTAGCACGATTGCTTTTGAAGCGTCCTGATAGATTTGGGATTGAAGCAATTTGGCCTGAACTGCCTCGAATATGGGATAAGCAAAGGACGCTTCTAGGAATCTCCCGTCGCTGGTTGCTAACATGTCCTCTAGTCGGCCTTCGACCGATTTCAGCAGAGGAAACCCTCGACCACATGGACAGGGAGTAGTAGCCCAAGTAGCCCAATCGTTCGTTTTGTATCGTATGAACGGCATCGTTGTGTTATACCAACCAGTCACAACGATACGACCGGGGACCCCTGGCGGAACTGGTGAATCCTCCTTGTCCAGGAGCTCGACGTGTCCAAAATCGCTATTGACGTGAAGTCCGCTATGGAATTCGCACTCCGTGGCGAATACTGCTCTCTCTGCCATGCCGTAGTAATCGAAAACGGGACACTGGAACGCACTTGCAATGGAATCACGTTGCCAAGGCAAAAGAACCTCTGACGACACAAATGCCGCCCTAAGAGGCACGGTCTGTCCAAGCTCGTCCATTGCCCGCGCCAGCATCGATAAGGTTGCGGGATATCCGTCAAACGCTACCGTCCCAAAGTCGCGAATGGCGTTAATGTACGCGCCCTGCCACTCTTTGGTGAAGTGGAAGTTTGAGAGATAAATACTATTCAGTGCCCGGTTAAAGCGCCAGAATGGCGGCCGTCCCTGATCAATTGGCACTATCTGTCGCCCCACCATATGGGCAACCGGGTCCCCCAGCGAGATACCAGCAGTTCTACGCATGCGCCACTCAACGACATTCTTTAGTACACAAACTTGGCGGTCGTAGAATATATTTCTAGCCTTCCCGGTCGTTCCGCTCGTATGACCTACAATTAAGTCAGCGCGAGTAGCGGCTTTAGAAACCATCAACGAATTATTATCGAGAATGTCTTGTGAGGTTGTGAACGGCAACTTCTGAAGGTCGTCCAAGGTCCCAATCGAGTTAGGATTTAGTCCACGATTTTCAAATAGCTGGCGGTACCACGGTACTTGATTCCATGCGTGTTTAATAATAAACCTAAGGCGTTCAACCTGAAGGACCTCTAAATCCGTGGCAGAAAGCCACTGTTGGGCCTCGAATTCCTCGAGGAATCGTTCGAAGTCAGGACCGAACTCACGCCTCCGGAGATGATATCCGTATAGAGATACCGCCAGATTCTGCACAAACACCGGTGAGCGGTCGTATATCCGCTTGGAGATATTGCTATTAATCACAGCCACTTACAAAAAACCGGTGTAATAGTCGGCAAGAGCATCGCCTATTGAGTTAAAACAAAAATGGCGCTCGACATGAGCACGCGCATTTTCTTGAAGTTTCGCGCGTAGTGAATCGCTATCAAACACACGGCAAATTTGCGAAACAAAGGATCCGGCAGAGGTCGCATGGAGAACGTTGAGCTCATTAGTTAGGCTGAGTCCCTCGCAGGCCACGGGATGTGCGACGATCGCTTTCCCCATAGCCATTGCATCCAGCATTTTGAGCTTGGTGCCGCCACCATCCCTAATCGGGCAGATATAGGCTTGTGACTCTTGCACGATAGGCCGTATGTCATCGACGAAACCTGGGAACTTCACGCGGTTATCCGATTCTGAGAAACGCCTCATGTCGGGGGGAACACCTGCACCTACAACCGTCAGTCGGACATCGGGACGCGCTGCGGTGAGGACTGGCCAAACTTCCTGAAGAAAACCACGCACGGCGCTGGCATTCGGATACCACGAGAGACCACCAACGAATACCAGACTATTAGGCCTCATCTGCGCATTGCCATTCGGTTGGAAATAATCTAGGTCAACTCCATTTGGGACAATGCGAATATTCAATGGTCCCGCGACTTCCTCCAGGCGTTCTGCATCCAGTTCTGAACAGGTTAGGTGCGCAGCAAAGCTATCCGCCACTTTGCGCTCATACTGCTGCAGCCGGAAAGCCTCCTGGCGAAAATAGGCTCGCTTCGCCAAGTTACTCTCCTGCATAGCCCGGCGCTTGAGCATTTGCGATTCGATATTGTGGTGATTGAGAATTTTCGGGACCCTGCCGGCCAATTGCCAATAGGGCGCCAGGCTAATAGTGTCGAAATGAATGAGTTCCGGCCGGAAAGTAGAGACACTATTGCGGACCGACGCCCCGAATGCCGATGAGCGTCCCCATCTGATTGTGTACGGGATTCCAGGCAACAACGAACGCAATGCCAAGCGGTACTGCCCGCCTTTCATGACGTCCTGAGGAAGGGGATGCACAGCGTCGAACGTGCCGAACTCGCTCAAAGCCTCAACCGCTGCCTCTTTCTCTTCTGATGTTGATTGATGAGCAGCCTGTTGGAAAGCCACCACCCGCATCTCGTGCCGTAACCCGATCTGCCGCATGAGATAGTAAGACCTCTGAGAGAGCCCCCCTTTCGGAGGCCATGGCAGATGGTGCGAAAGCCACAGAACCCTCATCGATCTACTTCGCCAGACAACTGTGGGGGCATACCGTTACTTTGGGTTCCAGCATAGAGAATAATCAAGATTCTTGTCGCGAACCCGCTTAAAACTCGGGCGCGAACATGGCCGCTCGCGCAAATCGAAGTCCGACCGACCAAATGGTACCGACCATAACCAGAAACAATTATATACGACCCCACTCATACAACAGCCTGGTGGTAAAGCAATCCGAAGATCTGGCAGTTCGATGAAAGCCAATACGAGACTTACCCTGACTTGGACTTGAGACTCTGAAGTCAGATCGCAACACGCCTTCCCACTAAGTAGGGATAGTTCAAAGACTAATAAAGTCTATTGAACCTGAATCTCATCGGGCGGCTTCGGTGCCGGCAAGGCATCCGGGACACAACTATCATCGAGTTCCTGCGGGGTTGAACCCACACAGATATTCTGCAAGAAAACCGTGCGCGTCGACTCGCCCCCGCACGGCGGCCATCCAGTGCAAGGGCCGACCGCGTTTGATACGTTCGAAAACACCCAAGCGAAGCGTTGGTATTCGATGTTTGACGCGAATCTCAATCCTGACTTAACCCTCTCCGCAAGCAATTCACCGGTCTCGTGGTCGAACACCTCGATGCCACAAGAACCATCGGAGAGACTTCCAGTATTCAGCCGGGTCCACATTTTGAAGCGCAGCCACCGACCGATATGCTCGTACATATCGAGTTTCAGTGAGCAATATGTGTCACTGTAGTCGGCGCCTACTTCCACTGGGGTCCCAGCCAACGTGACTCCATTGTAGTTTATTACCGCAGTTGCAGCACCTAAGCCGTCTTTGTACATCCAACGTGCGGCTTTGTATTCGTAAGGGATCCCGGCTTGGTGATCGGCTCCCATTTTGTAGAGAAAAGAAATAGCTGAGTTCTTGGGATGCGCAATCCAGTTCCCCGAAAGGGGCTTTAGTGACCTGGCAGTCTCGATTCCGTCATAAATCGCCCTTATACACCTCCTCCCACCGAGGCATTCGGCGAAATTGTCAGCCATTATCTTCCCATTCGCGACGCTTTCGCGCTTCCAGAAATAGTGGCCATCGCAAAGGTCTTTGTCCTCGGGTATACAGCCTGTTGAGCGCCACCCATCAAGATCGATATAAAGGCTATCCTGAGAAAATGCTGCAGGTGCTGCAAGCGCAACCGCTAAGCCAACGACTGCCATGGGAAGCCCGTTCAGACCAACCCTGCTTAGCAAACTGCGATCAAATAACATGGCTCAGGCCCTCCAAAACGAGTACTGTAGACGGCGAGTCAGATAGAATCCCAAGGACAAGAAAATCTCGGACCGCAACCTCGCGATCGGCTCCAATGTCATCCCAGACCCAAAAATTATGTTAAGTGCAACAATACTATGCATGATAATCCCTCATGAGTTCATTAATCTGGGCATGATTCACAGTTTCTCGATCTCGAAGAATTGTGTTAACGAAACGGCAGCGATGACTCCTTCATTTTCTTGAGTGTCGATGTATTCGTCTCGAAACCGGCCGCTGAGCATATGACCAGACGCATTCTACTCGCATCGTATCACTTTCCCCCATCTCCCGAAGTCGGCGCCCAACGCCCGGAGCGCTTGGCGCGACTTCTTCCCGACTTCGGGTATACGGTAGACGTGATCTGTGGTGCACCGAATGCCCCTCGCGCCAAAAGAAATCACTGGACCGGAAGCCCCCAACAATCCGAATCAGCTATCATTAGGGTACCGACACCCTATGTCTTCGGCAGGGACCCGAAGGACCCACCAAGCTGGAGCCAAGGAGTCACGAAGACGGCGTGGTGGAAACTTCGCGCCTACATCGAGCACTTTCTTTGGACCTCGGACTGGTCCTGGAATTGGGCTATCTCCGCAACCAACCAACTCACGGACACACTGGCGAATCGGCACGTCGACTTGATAGTCGTCAATTCACCTCCGAATCCACCAGCGGTGCCGTTCCTTCGAGCGGCACGAAAGTTAGGCATACCGTGTGTCCTCGATCTTCGGGATATGTGGGAGACGGGCGATGCGACCCCGAAGGCCTGGCACTTCGCATCCCCCACTCGACGTCGCGACATGTGGATAAGCGATCTCAGACGCGAGGCAATCACGAGCAGCCATCACGTCATTCTCAACACCCCGGCCATGTTGACAGAGACGCGCGCAGCGTTTCCGCAACTCCCAGCGTCCCACTTTTCTGCGATCCCAAACGCGTTCGGCGAAGTTGACTCGGAGTCGGCGACATCCGCGCCCAAGAACGCTGAGGAGACAATTCGAATCTCCTATACGGGTTCTCTAGCTTACGGGCGAGACACACAGCTGGCCAAAGTCATCCGTGCGATAGCCTTACTGAAGAGTCGTGGACTTACACAATTCCTGTTGACCGTTGCAGGGCCCGATCCGGATTTAGCCGTTCAATTAGCACGAAAGGAAAACGTCGAGTCGCAGGTTAGATCACTCGGGCTATTGACCCGCGACATGGCGACAAAGTTGCAGCGCGAATCGGAGGTCTTGCTGTTGCTTCAGCCCGAGCGGTACTCGTCCTTCGCGGTTCCTGCCAAATTTTTCGAGTACATGGCACGTAGGCGGAATATTCTCGGGGTTGTAGGGAAAGGCGCTGCGTCGGAGATGATTCTTGAATTTAACCTTGGGGTTGTCGCTGCCGATGAATCACCAAAAGCCATTGCAGACGCGTTAATGGAAACAGCATTGCGTGTGCAGGAGAACTCTTTTCTCCCACCCCCGCCTCTTTTGTTCTCCGAACAGGAAACGGTTAGCCAGTTCGCCTCAATCCTGGACAGAGTGTTGTGCAACGAAGGAGACTTCTAAAGCTCGGGACCGCGCGACCGATCACCAGGGAAGGCTTGGCGAAAGCAGCGGTCCAATGCTGTTCGCCAGTGGTAGCGGCAACCTCTTCCAGATTGCTCTGACGAGGTCGCTCGTACGACCGGCGCCCGCACTACGTGGATGCATCCGCCAGTAGATCGCCGACTCTTCCGCACCCCACTGCCGCTTGAACTTGTGTGGCCCGGAACCCCGAGTGGAGCGCCCGAAATCAAAATCACGGCAGCCAGTGCGGATAGCGAAGTCGAGCGCTGATCGATACAGCAACATGTTTACCGCGAACCGATTGAAATCCCTATGCGATGAAGCCCAGGGAATCTCCAGGGTATTCTTCCACTGGACCAGGACAGCCCCGGCCACGGGCTCGCCGCGCAGCCGAACTACAACGAGGTGAATCGCATCACCAAGGTGGCTTGCCAGCACGTTGAACCAGCGGCGTGGGTACACCGGCGTACCCAGGTCTCGCATGTTGGTAGCGAAGACCCTGTAGAACTCGGGAACCAGCTCCACACCGCCGTGCACCACCTCGGCGCCTTCCTTTAAAGCCCTTCGGCATTGCGAGCGCATCTTTGCGCCCAACGCGTTCCCTAACAATTCCGGTGTCTCCGGAAGCGCCAGGGTCATAAGCACTTTGTCGGTATGGACGTGCCAGTGCAGCTCCCTCGACTCGAGGTCACGCACCTCCACCTGCTGGCAACCGAGTTCCTGCTGCAAAGCACCGGCAGCATTGAACAGCTCCAATGCAACTGATGGGTCCTCAGCCAGCGGTCCGCCATGGTTGGCGTAAGGCAAGGACACTAGGCGATCACCAAACAGCCGGCTACGCTGACGAATAAGCGGCATAAGGCCGACTATATCGCCACACTCGTTTTCGGCAATAAGCCCGTGAGACGGTGCGCCGAAGGCCTCCTGGACGGCATCATGAAACCCTCGTGCATGGTAGAGAGTGCCCTTCGGGTGGGCAGCGACAAACGCGTCCCACGCCGCGTCATCTGCAGGGCAATGAGGTCGTAACCGTATACTCATCAATCCGTGGCCGGAATCATGCTCTGCGCTTTGAGCACCTGGATGCAGGTGGTCATTTCGAAATCATTCAGCAACCGCCGCAGCCGTTCCTCACACCTGTCGAGGTTGTTGTAATGCCGAAACCGGGAGCGCCAGCTTGCATTGACACGGGGCTGGTCTGGATCGACCTCCCAGGGATGAAGGTAGAACACCGTTGGCTGGCGCTCATCCTGGTTGATCCGCCGGATCAGCCAACGGCTCAGCGAATACGGATAGAGACGAAAGTAGCCACCGCCAGCCGCGGGCACATTCTGGCCCAGGACCCGCGCAGTGCTCGGCGGGAACTCGACAATGCTTGCTCCGGCGTCGGTCTCGAGGACATGCGGAAAGCGCTGTGCGCCGGGCATGCCGTACAGGTCGTGGCGCACCGGAAAGATGCTGGAGTCGTAGGCAAACCCGGCCTCCACTAGGATGTCCAGCGCCCAGCGTGACTTCGCAGTGATGGAGTAACTCGCCGCGCGGTAGCCGATCACCGCTGCCCCCGTGATGTCCTCCAGGAGCTGTTTCGAGCGAAGTGTCTCCTCGCGAAACTCGGCTGGCGTCTGCTGGTAAACCAGCTGGTGTGAATAGCCATGGCAGGCCACTTCGTGTCCGCGGCGCTCGATTTCCCGCACCAGCTCGGGGTGGCGCTCGGCCACCCAGCCCAGGGTGAAGAATGTGGCCTTCGTATCGGCGGCGTCAAACACGTCCAGCAGACGGCGCGTGCTGGCGTCCACGCGGCTGTTCATGCTCTCCCAGTCGTCCCGGGCAATCGCCTCTGACAGGGCGGCGACATGGAAGTAGTCCTCCACGTCAACTGACATCGCGTTGACGATAGTGCGGCTCATAACTACTGCTCCACGCCCGATATGGCGCTAGAAACGGGCATCCAATGACAGCGTCGCAAGGTTGGCGCTGTACTCCTCGCGCACTTCCGAATCGCGCTTGAAGTGGGCGAGACGGAAGGTGCCCGAGAACGTCCGAGTGATCTCGCGCACAACACGCAGGCTCAGGTCGAGATAATCGTCTTGGCCTTGTGCACCGTCGAAATCCCGCTGCTCGAAATCAGCACTTAGCCCAACCATGGTGCGTGGCGCAATGTCCCAATCAAAGCCCAGCGTGGCGCCCGCCACGTCTTGTGAGTCCCCGGCGCCGTCCTCGTAGGTGCGCCGGTCGGAATAGATCCGGGCGGTGATTACGGAGCGGACCAACTCGTAGCGCGCCGTGGCGGCGAAGCGCTTGCTAAGGAAAACACGGGTATCGAGGGTTGCGCTGCCGCCGGGACGTTGGCCCGGCTGGAAGACGCTGTCATTCCCCAACAGCCCGCTGGAAGTGGTTGGATCCTCCGAATAGCTCAGCTCGACGCTGCCACGTGAACCCCGTCGCGAGTAGCTGGCCCCATAAGAGGTCCCGAAGTAACGCTCACCGACGCTGAGTCTGAGGCTCTGCAGCTCGTCGGGATTCCATTCCAGTCCGGCCGACCAGAACGAAGCGTCAAGGCCGCCCTTGGAAGAATCCTCAGTGACGTCCGATTCGACGCCACCTGTGGCCGTCAGGCGGGTGCGCAACCCTACAGGCACGCCGAGTTCCAGGCCAACACGATCGAAGCGGAAATCCTGCGCCTGCTCGAAATCGGTGGTCGACTGGCTGGCATAAGTGCGCCAGCTTAATCCTCGGGCGTTCGCCGGGCTACCGAACCACCCGGAGATCGTCTGGGTGTCGGAGTCCTCGATGTTGATCGTGGTCGCGTCTGTGTTGGCGTAACGCACACCACGGTAGTCGAAGCGCAGCAGGCTCTCAGCCCAGTCGCCGTAGCGTCCCGTGTGATACGGGCTCGCCCCGAACACCAGCGCGTCGGTGCGGTTGTTCGTCTGGAACAGGTTGCTGAAGCCCACCCGGCCGCTGGTGTCGATGTTCTGCTGGTCGAGGCGAACAAATGCATCCAGGAACAAGCTCTCGGGGGCGAGCACGAAATTGCCAGTGCCGCTGGCCTGGTGGAAGGTGTCGTTGAAGTCGCTGTTGTCAGCGAACCAAAGAGCCTGGAGGTCGTAGTCGAGAGTCAGCTTCACCCGCGCACCCTCACCCGTGAGTGAGAAACCGGGGGTGAGCTCGGTGATCCACTCGGAATCCTCGAGACCGTCCGCGGCGAGCGAGACATTGTCTGTCCAGGTCTCGGCAAGCGACACGCGGGGCATGAAGTCCCACTGGGCCGCTCCGGCCCCCAGCGGCCAGCAGAGCCCAATGATTACCGCCCAGCAACTCTCCCGCGCACGGCGTGTCCACCATTCTGGGGGTAGCTCAACGTGCATCGGACTCTTGCTCCGCGTCGGTGTCAGCGCCATACCCATAGCCGTACCCTCCGTAGTGGTATCCGCCGCTCACTTGGCGACTCTTGTTCAGGATGGCGTTGATCGGCTTGTGTTCGTCGAGCAGCGACAAGGCCGACGCCACGTGATCCCGCGAGGTGATGTTTTCGGCAATCACGACCACCACCTGTCCCGCCAGCGCGGCGATCGCCTGGGCTTCGGTCGCGGCCAGCAACGGCGAGGAGTCGAACAGCACGATCCGGTCGGGATACCGCGTGCTGAGTTCCCGGCACAACGCCCGCATGCGTTCGCTCGACAGCAGTTCGGTGGCGTCGTTGCGCCATTGCCCCGCGGGGAGGATGGACAGTCGTGGGATATCCGTGCGGATCAGCAGGTCGTCGAGCTTGGGCGGGTTCTCGCCGAGCACATCCAGCAGCCCCGGCTGGTCGGCGACCCCGAACAGCCGGCTGATGTGCGGCTTCGGCACGTCACCGTCCACCAGCAGGATCGTCCGGTCGCGCTCCGTGGACAGGCTGAGCGCCAGGTTGAGACAGGTGTGGGTCTTGCCCTCGCCGGCCAGTGCACTGGTCACGAGGATGACGTTGCCGTCCTCGATGCGCGGCACGCCGATGCCGAAGGCGTTGGAGATCAGGGGCCGTTTGATGCGCCGGTATTCGTCCGCCATCTGGCGCTGGTACTTCTCCGGCGCCAGGAAACCTTCCTCGCGCAGCCTCGCGCGGTCCACCGCCACCAGCTTGTGGCCGCGACGCGGGATACCCGGTTCGCGGCCCGGAACTGCGTCGGCGCCGGCCTCGAGACCCTCGCCGCCAGCGCCATCCGCGGGGCCGCCTGCCTCGCCCGGCGCCGCGCGATACTCGCCCAGCGGGGCCATCTCGCGTTCCTGTTGCTTGAGCCGGTTCAGTGCCTTTTCGACGAAACTCACGCGTATTCTCCCTGCGCCCGGTTCAAGCCAGCATCCGCTGGGCCAGTGACGTCATCGCGGGCAGCGCCATGAAGACGACGCCGAACACCGCCAGCAGCGCCAGCAACCCTACGGCGAACACCACTTCCGCACTGCGACGTTTCCAGGTCGCGCGCGCCGTCCACGCCATTGAGACGGTCCCTAGTACCGGGATACCGAGCTGCTGGTACACGGAGTCGCCGCCGACGAACACCGGCTTGAGCTGGTGCAACATGAAGGCAAGACCGCCGCCTGCGGCGAGTGAGGCCGCCAACACCATAAGTATCAACCGGAAGCGATCGGGCGCCACCGGCAATTGCGGCGCCAGCGGCGGCTCGATAATGCGGAACTCGAGCTGGCGACCCTGGCGCTTGCGGTCGATGTCGAAATTCAACAGTTCCCGCCGCTGTAGCAGGCTCTCGTACTGGTTGCGCAGCACGGCGTGATCTCGGTTAAGGCCAGCCAGTTCGGCTTCGAGCTGCGGCGCGATGTCCACCCGTTCCTGCAACTCGTTGATGCGCTGTTCCAGGTTGCGTTCGCGCCCGCGCAGCTCGGTGATATCGATCTCGACCTGGCTGAGTGCGATACGCACGTTCTCGACGACCGCGCCGCCGGCCCCGCCGGCGCCGAGCAGCGGACCGAGCTCGTCACGGCGCCGCTCAAGCCGACCCTGCAATGCCGCAAGCGTCTCACGGGCGGAGATCACCGAGGGGTGCTCGTCCGTGTAGATCAGCCTCAGCTCGTCAAGCTGCTTCTCGGTTTGCAGCACCTGGTTCTGCAGTTCTGCCAGGCTCGTTGCGCCAGACTCGTCCTGTGTGCCAGCCTGCTCGGAAGCGGCAAACTGGCTGGCGAGCGCGGCACGCTTCTCAAGCGCTACCCGTAAGTCGGCCCGCACTTGCCTCAGTTCCTCCTGGAAACCCTCCAGCCGCGAGAAGAAGCCCCCTTCGCCCCCGATCATCCCCGCGTTGCGGCGCCGGAAATCGGCGACGCGGTTCTCGGCTTCCTCGAGCCGCCGGCGGTACTCTGCCATCTGGTTGTCGAGGAACGCGAGTGCCTGCAGGTCGTCGCGCAGATCCCCCTCCAGCGACTGTTCCTGGAAGCTGTTGAGCAGCACCTGTACCACCCGCTCTGCCACGCGGCGGTCCTTGTCCTGGTAGACGATGTTGTAAACGTTGGCGTCGAAGCCGCGCCCCCCGGTCGGCTGCACCACGATCTCCTCCTGCAGCTTGGCCACCAACGCCTGGAAGGCCTGCGGCGTGGGCGCCCGCAGGTCGAGGTCAGTCTGGCGCGCCACCAGTTCGAGGTTGGGCGTGGACAGCAGCATGCGGCGGACGTAGGCCACCTTGGCGTCGGCGTCGTCGCCGCCGCGCGTCGTGGCCGCGAGCGGATCACTGGTATCCACGAACACCTGCGCCCGCGCCTCGTACTCGTCCGGCATGGCGAGCACGACCACGATCCCGCCGAGCGCCACCAGCCACGTGACGGCCATGGCCAGCCAGCGGAATCGCCAGGCGCCGCGCAGCTCGGTCAGAATCTGCCTGAGGAGCTGATCCATCTAGAAACGCGCCTCCGGTATGATGATGACGTCGCCTGGCTGGATGACCACGTTCTGGCGCATGTCGCCGGCATTGAGGAGATCGTCGAGTCGCACGTTGATCTCGACCGGGCCGTCGGTGGTGCGCCGCACCAGCTTGGCGCGGTTCCCCGCGGCGAACTCGCCGAGCCCGCCGACCTGGATCATTACGTCGAGCAGCGTCATACCGTCGCTGTAGGGCAGCGCCTGGGCATTGGCCGCCTGGCCGACCACGCGCACCTGCTGCTGGAAGCTTGGTGCGGCGGTCTGCATGATGACGTTGACCGTCGGCTGGCGGATGAAGCGCGCCAGCACCTCCTCCATGTCGCGCGCGAGCTGCGTGGGCGTCTTGCCGGCGGCCACCATGTCCTCGATCAGCGGGGTGGAGATCTTGCCATCGGGGCGCACCGGCACCGTGGTCGAGAGATCCGGGTGCTGCCAGACGAACACGTTCAGCACGGCGCCCGGCGCGATGATGTAGTCGGTCTCCGCGGCCGGCAGGGCCGAATCGGGCAGTTCGGGCGCCCGCCCACTGGTGCCGCAACCCGCCAGGACCGCCAGCGCCGTCACGACCAGCATCGCCAGCCCAGTCTTCAAAAGCATCATTCTCATCGTTCGCTACTCCCCGCCCCGCCCGAGGCGATCCAACAGTTTCTGCGCCGGCTCATGGTAATTGGCAGCGCCGGTATCCGCGAGCACCGCGCGCGCCTCGCGGGCGGCACCGTCCTCGTCACCCGTCGCCGCGAGCACCTCGGCATAGCGGTAACGCACATCACCCGCCTCGGGCGCGCCGGCCGCGGCCTGCGCCATGAGCGGCAGCGCCGCGGCATTGTCACCCTGCTGGTGCAGCAGCCAGCCGAGCGTGTCGGCGACCATGGGATCTTCGGGCGCCGCCGCATGCGCGCGGCGCGCCAGCTCGACGCCGCGCGGATCGCCGGCCTCGCCGTACAGCCACGCCAGGTTGTTGAGAAACAAGGGGTTCTCCGGTGCCTTTTCCACGAGCCGCTCGTATTCGCCTATGGCCGCCGGGAAGTCAGCCTGCGCCAGGTAATGGTCGGCCAGCAGCGCGCGGATCCCTGCGTTATCCGGGGCATCCTCGAGCCAGGCCAGCAGCGGCGCCGCCGGCTCGGGCAGTCCGCCGAGGCGGCGTGCCTGGTAAATCCCCACCACTGCCCGCGCGCCGGCGCCCTGGGTCCGGGCCGTGGCCAGCGACTGCTCGGCCTCGGCATAACGTCCCTGGGCCAGGAGCACCTCGCCACGCAGCATGGCGACACGCGCATCGCCGGCCGGCGCCGCGCGCTCCAGCCGCTCCACCGCCCGGGCGGCCGCATCCAGCCGCCCCGCACGCCGCTCGAGATCCACAAGCGTGGCGAGCATCACCGTGTTGTCCGGCTCAAGGGCCAGCGCGTTCACGAGCTGTTCACGGCCCGCATCGAGTTCGCCCAGCGCGGCATGGGCACGCGCGGCGTTGAACAGGTAGCGCGCCTCCAGCGGGTTGATCTCCCGCGCGCGCTCGAAGTGGGGCAGTGCCTCGCGAGCCTGTCCTGTTTCCATCAGCGTCGCGCCGAGCGCATTGACGACCGGGGCTGCATTCGGCGAGATCTCCGCCGCCTCGCGGGCCACCGCCACCGCCTCCCCGGCGCGCCCCAAGGCCACCAGGTACTGGGCGAGAATGAAACGCGAGCTGGCGTCCGCGGCGTCGGCAGCGCGGGCCCGCTCGAGTTTCGCGATGGCCTGTTCGCGCCGGTCCTGGGCCCAGTCGATCTGCGCGAGGGCGCCGAGCGCCGCGGCGTTGCCGGGCTGGGCCGCCAGGATGCTCTCGAACTGGGCGACAGCAGCATCGAGCTGCCCCTGTTGCGCACGGATCCGCCCCAGGTTGAAGGCTGCGGCTGCATTGTCCGGGGCGAGCTGCAGCGCTTCCTCGAACCACGCGGCCGCCTCGTCCAGCTGCCCGCCACTCTGGAACACGGCCCCGAGCGTGCCGAACAGCGCGGCATTGTCCGGAGCGGCTGCGGCGACCTGTGCAGCCAATTCACGTGCCGCCGGCAGGTCGCCGCCCTGCAGGTGCGCGGCGATACCGATCAGGTCCGCACGCTGGCGCACGACGCCCTCGCCCGCCTCGATCCGGCCCAGCTCCGCCAGCGCCTCCTCGGTGCGTCCCGCGGACATCAGGCTGACCGCCAGCATCACGCGGGTCTCGTCGTTCTCCGGATCGTCGGCGAGGCGCCGGCGGAATATCTCGACCGCGGCATCGGCGTCGCCCGCCTGCACGCTCGCCATCCCCGCGAGGGTCGCCACGCCCGCATCCACGCCCGATCCGCCCAGCACGGGGCCCAGGGCCTCCAGCGCACGCTCCGGCGACTGCAGCCCGAGACGGGTCTGCGCCAGCAGCTTGCGCGCCGCCAGGTTGCCCGGATCGGAAGCGATGGCGCGTTCGAGATGCCGTTCGGCCTGCACAGTCTGGCCGAGCGTGAGGCTCGCGGCACCCGCCATCAGGTGCCCGATCGGTGACTCGGGCTGCGCCGCGAGCACGGCCTGGGCATAGGCCAGGGCCTGGTCTCCATCGCCCGACTGCAGCTCGACGCGCGACATCAGGTAATTGGCGACCGGATGGCTTTCGGCATCCTGCAACAGGCCGGAAGCGACGACACGCGCCTCGTCGAGCTGCCCGGCCGACAACAGCGCCTCGGCCTCGCCGGCGCGAAACATGAACTGCCGTGTGCCGCGCGGATCGACCACGACCTCCGCCCCCTTGCGGAAGGCCGTCACGGCATCCTCGGGCTGGCCTGACTGCAGGGCCGCGAGGGCACGGGTCTCCCAGTAATCCGCGTCGCCCGCCAGTTCCCCCGCGACTTCGTCGAGGAGCGTGAGCGCATCGTCCGGGCGTCCTTCAGCCAGCGCGATCCGTGCCAGCCCGACCTGGGCCAGGCCCGCGAGCTCGGGGACGGCCCGGAGCGAACGCAACAGTTCGGTCGCCTCAGCGATGTTTCCGCCAGCCATCAGCGCCATGGCGCGCCAGTACGCCGCCTCCGGCGCCACATCGCCGTCACCCGGCTCGCTGTAACGCAGCGCCTCTTCCGTTCCACCGGCCCGCACCAGCGACTCCACCAGCGGCGCGCGGAAGTCGTTGACGTCCGCGCCGAGATCGATGGCGCGCAGGTATTCTTTCGCTGCGCTGTCGTAATCCCCGATCGCGAAGGCGGCCTCGGCGAGCAGCACCCGCGCATCGACGTTGCTGGGATCAGCCTGCAGGACGTTACGCAGGTGGATGGCGGCCGCAGCCGGATCCCCCCCCGCCATGGCGTCGCGCGCGGAGGCGATGCGCTCCTCGTCGCTGAGGCGCGCACCACAGGCTGCGAGCATGAACGCGACCGGCAGAACGACCCATGCGCTCCTGCGAAGGGTGGGACGTGTCATCTTCAGCCTCTCCTCTGTCATTGTTCTTCCAGCCCCGGCAGGTCACCACCGAATGCCGTCGTGAATGCCTGCAGCGTCGCACGGGCATCGCTGCAATCCGCCGCGGCGCAACGCGTCGAGACGAACAACCCATAGGCCGAAGGACGTCGCCCCAGCGTGCCGGCGAGCTGGTACAGCTTGGCGCGCCCGGCCGAGGTCGTGACGCGGCCGCCGATTTCGTAGCGATACCATATCAGCCGGTCGCCGCGCGCACCGCGGGACAGCCGCAACTCGCCCGGCGACTGCGCGGCGAGGCGCCCGTCGTCTGGACGTGCCTTGGCGTTGCCGTAGCCAACCAGTTCGCGCCCGCCGCTCTGGCGCGGGTAGTACGCCACCCAGGCGTCCACCGTGTGCCGACCGTCGCTGTAGGACCCGCCTGTGAGCGACTCGGCGCCGGGCTGCACGGGCCGCCAGTCCGGGGACGCCTCGCCCTCCAGGCGCCAGCCGCCTGCCGCTGCGGGCAGCTCGGGTGCAGGCGCCACCGCGGCGAACCGCTCGAGCGCCGTCCAGGCCAGGGCCGGCAGCGCCAGCGCGATGAACGCCAGCACCACCGGCGCGCGCCCTGGCGGCGTCCAGGCGAAAGAAAGCGCCGGGCCCGGCGCCGGCGCGGGCGCCGGGGGCGCCGCCAGTTCAAGGCGACGGCCGAGATACAGCACCGGCAGCATCATGATCGCGAACACCACCCAGCCGAAATAATAGTGGTCGGTCGTAACGAGGAAGTGCTGCATGTCGGTGGCATAGCCGGCGACGATCACCGCCGCGACACGTATCCAGTTGGCGACGATCGCCACCACCAGCGCGGCGAACACCAGGGTCGCGCGCGCCCAGTGGGCCCCGATGTAGAGATAGGACTGGATGGTCGCCAGCGCTGCGGCGGCCATGAAGAAATGCAGGCCGCTGCAACCCTCGACCACTTCGAAGCTGCCGTTGGGCAGGTCCACGCGGTGGCCGTGGATGAAGGCCGGCACGCCGACCGAGTGCAGGAATTCACTCACCGCAACCACGGTAAGGCCCTGTAATAGCGGACTGGCATAATCCCAAGCCGGGAGCACAAAGTAGACCACACCGATGGGCACGGCGAAGACGAGGAAGCCACGCCAGCCGAACAGTGCCCACGCCGCACCCAGCACCAGCGCCGGGAGCGTGAGCTGTTGCACGACCTGGATGCTGGCGGCACTGGCGAGCAACCAGGCCAGGCCCGCGCCGGCGATGGGCAGCAGCCCGAGCCAGGAGGGACGCGTGCCCTCCAGCTCGCCGCGCCGCCATGCGCGCCAGGTCATCCACGCGCCCAAGGCCGCGACCAGGAAGCCGTGTGAATAGGTTGGGTCTGAGATCCAGCGCCCCAGGAGCTTCGCAAGCGTCGGCCAGTAGAGCGCGCCGACGAGCAGGATCGACAGCAGGAACAGCGGCCAGCGCAACGCCGATGGTGCGCCGATCGCGGCGTCGCGCCGGGTCGCGGGGGCGCGGGTGCGATTCGCGCCAGCCTGATCCGCGTCGAACATGCCCGGTGTCCCTGCAGCGCTCATCCGATCTCCGCCTCGCCACTGGTTGCAGGTACCGTGATCTCCAGGCGCTGCAGCATGTCGTACACCGTCGGGCGCGATACGCCGAGCAATTTTGCGGCACGGCTGACGTTGCCATCGGCAGCGGCCAGTGCGTCGACCATCGCGCGGCGCTCGGCGTCTTCGCGCACCTCCCGCAACGTGGGGAGATTGCGCTGCATCCCTTCACCGTCGAGGCCAAGGTCTTCGGCGGAAACCATGGGACCGTCGCTGATGGCCACGGCGCCCTTGATGCGGTTCTCGAGTTCGCGCACGTTGCCCGGCCACGCATGCCGCTGCACGGCATCGACAGCATCATCGGACAGCCCGCGCAGGCTCTTGTTCATGGCTTTCGCATGCACGTGGAGGAAATGGCGCGCGAGGACGACCCGACACCCGGCACGCTCGCGCAGCGGCGGGATCTTCAGCGTCACTTCGCTGATGCGGTAATAGAGGTCCTCGCGAAAGCCTCCCTCGGAGATCAGCTGTTGCAGGTCCTGGTTCGTGGCGCATACCACGCGCACGTCCACGGGAATTTCCTTGCGCCCGCCGATGCGTTCCACCGTGCGTTCCTGCAGGAAGCGCAGCAGCTTCGCCTGCAACGCCGGCGGCATGTCGCCGATCTCGTCCAGCAGCAGCGTGCCCTTGTCGGCCAGCTCGATCTTGCCGATCGTCTGCTTGTGCGCGCCGGTGTAGGCGCCCTTCTCGTAGCCGAACAGCTCGCTCTCGAGCAGGTTCTCCGGAATGGCGGCGCAGTTGATGGCGATGAAGCGGTGCTCGGCACGCGGGCTGAGACCATGCAGCGCCTTGGCGAACAGTTCCTTGCCGGTGCCGGACTCGCCCAGCAGCAGCGTCGTCACATCCACAGCCGCGACTTTCTCGACCTTGCGGCACAGCTCCTGCATCTGCGAACTGACGGCGATCACGCCGGCCAGCGGCGAGCGCGCTTCTTCATGCGCCAGGCGGCGGTTCTCCGCTTCCAGTTCGAAGAGCGTGAAGGCGCGATTGACCAGCAATTGCAGGACGTCCACGTCGACGGGCTTCTGGTAGAAGTCGTAGGCGCCGAAGCCGACCGCCTTCAGGGCATTGTCACGCGTCTCGTTACCGGTGACGACGATGACCTTGGTGGCGGGACGGCTCTTGAGTATTTCCTGCAGGGTCTTGAAGCCCTCGCTCACACCCTCGGGGTCCGGCGGCAGGCCGAGGTCCTGGAGCACCACGGCCGGCTCATGGCGACGCAGCTCGCCCAGCGCACTCTCGCGGTCTTCTGCAAAGACCACGTCGTAGCCGTCGAAACACCACTTGAGCTGCTTTTGCAGCCCGCGGTCGTCCTCGACGATGAGCAGCTTGCGGGCTTCGTCAGCCAAGATTCCGATCCCCTTTTCCTTCGCCTTCCGTTCTTTCAGTGCTGTCACCCTTTCGCATCCTTGCGTCGTCTGTTTGCGTCCCCTGACCCCCAAAGGTAGGCGCCAGGAACTCCCCTGTCTGCCCGGTGCCCGCCTCGACCAGGCGTTCGGGGAAGCGCATCTCGAAACGTGTCCCTTCGCCCGGCGCGCTCTGCACGCGCACCTCGCCGCCCACGGCCTCGACGAACTGGCGCGCCTGGTAGGCGCCGATGCCCATGCCCTTGCTGCCCTTCGTGGAATCGAAAGGCCGGAAAAAGCGCTCACGCAGGAACGCCTCCTCCATGCCGCTGCCATCGTCCTCGACCGCCACGACGAGCTGGCCGTCCTGCATCCCTGCCTGGATGGTCACGATGCCATCCGCAGGCGTGGCATCCTGGGCATTGGTCACGAGGTGTCCGAGCACGGCCGCGAAGCGCTCCCGATCGACGCGCAGCCGCAAGTGTGTGTCCTGGCAGCTTACCGTGGGCACCGGCGTGCGGTCTGTGTGCCGGTTCACGGTCTCGAGTATCAGGCGGCGCACGTCCACTCTTTCCACCTGCGTGGTCCCGCGGCCGCGCTTGAGTTGTTCAAGTAGTCGCTGCATGCGCTCCACGGAATTTGCCACGGTATCCAGCGCGTCGTCGATGAATTCCGGGTCGTCTCGGTACTTGGCTGCATTGCGCACCACCAGGGACTGCTGTGCGATGACGTTCTTCAGGTCATGCATGATGAATGCGGCGAAGCGGTTGTAGGCGTCGAACTGCCGGCTCTCGGCGAGCAGGCGATCCGCCTCGGCCTGGGCCAGTACGGCGGCGACCTGCATGCCGGCGATGCGGAACAGGTCGATGTCCTCGTAGCTCAGGTGGCCGACGGCCCGCGGTGCGGCGAGAAACGCGATACCCCAGAGCGTATCCTGGTTGAGCAGCGGCACGACCAGCGCCTGCGGGCCCAGCGCCTCGGCCCAGCCGGGAACGTAGAGGCCGGGGTGCGAGTCCGGGTCGCGAATTGCCTCCGCGAGGTTGATGGTCCAGCGGCGCTCGGCGAGGAATGTAACGAGCGGATCGTCCGCTGCGAGTGACTGCGGGAAATCCGTGCCTGGTGCACTGATGGCGCTGGTCGCCGCGAGGCGCAGCCCCTCGGACGGACGGTCGTTGTCGATGACCCACAGCGCCGCGCGTTCGGCGCCGGCAAGTTCGGCCAGGGCGCCGAGGCCGCGCTGGGCCATGGGCTCGCCCGTGTCCGCACCGGCTGCGAGTCGCCGGGTGAGCTTGAGCCACTCCTCCCGGTAATCGTACTTGTTCGAGTAGAAGTGTTTCGCGATGAAGACACGCAGCCGTGCGCGCGCGCCGGGGGAGAACACGATCCAGCCGAGCAGCACCGCGGCGCCGAAGAAGAAGGTCGCCTGCAGTACGGTGCCCCACTCTCCGCCTGCAACGCGGAGGCCATAGCCGGCCACCGCCATCACGACGAGGTAGATGCCGATGCCGACCATGCTGGTCGTGTAGAAGGCGACATGGCGCGAGATGAAGACGTCGACCGACCAGGCCGGGTTGCGGCGCGCGGCGAGCAGCAGGAGCGGTACGGCGAGGAAATTGGCGTAGCCGCGAGCGGCCCAGAGCTCGGTGTGGATGCCGCGGAACAGCAGGCCGTGCGAGTAGAGGAACAGGTCGTAGGTCAGGAGGCCGCCGACGCCGAGAATGAGCGGCAGCACGGTCTTGCGTGGTTCGAGGCGCAGCGCGCGGTAGAACTGCTCGAGCAGCACGAGCCCGGCGATGGCAGTGACGAGGCCGGTCGTGACTAGAGCGTGGATGACCTGCGGTGCGGGGTTCGTGTTGAACGGCAGGAACATCTTTAGTGTGCCGTAGACGAGGACGAAACCCGCGGGGGCGAGGCTGAGGAAATGACGCGGGAGGCCGGCGACGCCCTGGCCGGCGGGCGTGATGCGGGCGAGGAAAACGAGCCAGGCGGTGTTGCGGAGGACTTCGAGGATGCCGATGAGCTGCCAGTGCTGTGGCGTGTCCGCGGGGAGCGCCGCGGCGGTGGCCCAGGCGGCGCTGATACCGGACGCTGCGACGAGGAGGCCACCCTGGAGCCGCCCGCGCCAGCTCGTGAGCATGAGCAGCGCCAGCAAGGCGAATGCGATGGCGGCTAGTCCGTAGCCCAGGGTTCCGATCAGCGTCATGCGTGCGGAGTCCTCATGGTTAACGCGTCATTGTCCCTGAGCTTGGCTACGGGACTGTGACTCGCGTCGCATTATCGCAAAGATTTCCGACGCCCCCGTCGGGTTTCTTAACACCCTCTCGGGTCGGACCGTCATAAATATATGAAATAAATAGATTTATTGGGTTAATACTTCGCCAGACGACCGTTAGGCTACACGAAAAACCCGATTCCCGGTCGCGCACGGAGATCACGGTCGATGACCCGCGCCAATCGTGTGTATGTTCCAGGCCACATCTGGCACATCACCCACCGCTGCCACCAGCGCCAGTTTCTCCTCAGCAACCGCGAGGACCGCCGCCGCTGGATTTACTGGTTGTACCAGGCGCGTCGCCGATACGGTGTCTGCGTGTTGAACTACATCGTCACACGAAATCACATTCACCTTCTCGTGCGCGACCGAGGCGAAGGCGAAATCGCGTCTTCCATGCAGCTCGTCGCGGGCCGCACGGCACAGGCCTACAACGAGCGTAAAAACCGCGGTGGCGCGTTCTGGCAGGATCGCTATCACGCCACCGCCGTAGAGTCGGACGGCCATCTGATCCGCTGCATGAGCTACATAGACCTGAATATGGTCCGAGCCGGAGCGGTGGCGCATCCCGCCGACTGGATTGAAGGCGGATACCGCGAGATACAGCGCGCAAAGAGCCGGTTCCGCATCATCGACGTCGCGGCGCTTTGTCGGCTTACCTGCTCCGATTCACCTGCGTTGCTGCGCGACCGGCTGCGTCGCTGGACGGAACACGCGCTGTCGACCAAGCCGCCTCAACGCGAGCCGGTCTGGACGGAGAGCCTGGCCGTCGGACCCGCTGATTTTCTCCGCCGCGTCCATCGCGATCTCGGCGGAGGCTGCCGCCAACGTCAGGTTCTCCAGGCCGACGGCCTGTCCTGCCTTCGAGAACCTTCTGCGCAGTATTTCCTTGACTCGCCGGCTTACGTGACACAAAACAGCCTAAACTGTGTCACCGAAGAGCCTTTAAACGGGCTTTTTCGCCCCCAATATTCCCTAGAAACAGAACCCTACGACGGTCCGACCCGGATAAAAAATGGATTTCAAGGACTATTACGCGACGCTCGGCGTCGAGCGCGGCGCCAAGCTCGACGAGATCAAGCGCGCCTACCGCAAGCTGGCGCGCAAATATCACCCGGACGTGAGCAAGGAGCCGGACGCGGAAGCACGCTTCAAGGAAGTCGGCGAGGCCTACGAGGTGCTCAAGGACCCGGAGAAACGCCGCGCCTACGACCAGCTCGGCGCCGACTGGCAGGCCGGCCAGGAGTTCCGCCCGCCCCCCGGTAGCGGCCCCGGCCAGTACTATTACTCCTCCGGCGGACCCGACGTCGGCAGCGAGCAATTCGGCGGCTTCTCCGATTTCTTCGAAACCCTGTTCGGCCGCGGCGGCGCGGCAGGCGCAAGGTCACGAGGCGCCCAGGACTTCCGCTACCAGCCCGGCCCCATGCGCGGCGAGGACCAGCATGCCCGCATCCAGATCTCGCTCGAGGACGCCTTCAACGGCGCCAACCGCACGCTCGAGGTCCGCTCACCCAGCACCGGCAAGCGCAACATCCGCGTCGCCATCCCGCGCGGCGTCACCAGCGGGCAACGCATCCGCCTCTCCGGCCAGGGCAGCCCCGGCCAGCACGGCGGCGCCGCCGGCGACCTGTTCCTCGAAGTCATGTTCGAACCCCACCCGATCTTCGAGGCCGAAGGCCGCAACATCCTGCTGACCCTGCCGGTGGCTCCCTGGGAAGCCGCCCTCGGCGAAACCGTCGGCGTGCCGACCCTCGGCGGCAAGGTCGAACTGAAAATCCCCGCCGGCTCACAATCCGGCCGCCGCCTGAGATTGAAAGGACGCGGCCTGCCAGGATCGCCCGCCGGCGACCAGATCGTCACCCTGCGCATCGACACCCCGCCCGCGGACACCTCCTTCGCCCGCACGCTTTACGAGGAGATGCGCAGCAAGATGCCGTTCAACCCGCGCCGCGACATCGGGGGCTGAATCATGACTCGCGACGAATTGGACATCATCATGGGCCAGCTGCTCGACGAATCGCTCGAGTTCGAGCTGGCGGAGTTCTGCCGGGTCTGCCAGGCCAACGAGGATTTCGTCGCCGCGCTGGTGGCCGAGGGCGTGATCGAACCGCGCGGGGTTGAACGCACGCACTGGCGCTTCACCGGCCGCAGCGTGCGTCGCACCCAGGTCGCCGTGCGCCTGCATCACGACCTCGACGTGAACCTCCCCGGCGTGGCGCTGGCGCTGGACCTGCTGGAAGAGATCGAGCGCTTGCGCCGCTAGGGTTCCCTACACCACGATCCGCGCCCAGTCCCGCCGGATCCAGAACCAGGTGAACGCGCCGGCCATCGCGGCCCGGTAGCCCACCTGCATCGACCAGATGAACGTCAGCCCGAAGCCCAGTACCGGCCCGGCGAGATACGCCAGCGGGATGAACGCCCCCCACTGCGCCAGCACCGCGATTTTCATGACGCGCTGGTTGTCGCCGGCGCCGAGCAGGCAATGCATCATGACCATGCCGAGGCCCTCGACGGCCATCCCCAGGCCGACGAGGCGCATCGGGAAGCGCGCCACTTCCATCGTCTCCGGGTCGTGGATGAACACGCCGAGCAGCAACTCCGGCCAGATGGCACCCGGCAGGCCGAGCAACGCGAGGCCGAGCATGCCGACACGTGCCACTTCCCAGCCCCAGCGCGACGCGTCGTCGGGATCACCGCGCCCCAGCGCCTGGCCCACGAGCGTCGCGGCTGCGAGCCCGAGGCCGAGTCCGGGCAGCAGGGCCACGAGCGTGAGGTTGAGAATCACCGTGGCGGCGGCCATTTCGCGCGTGCCGACCTGGCCGATGATCCAGAATGTCACGACGAAGCCGGTAGCGAAAAACAGCTGCTGGATGCCGGTGGGCAGCGACAGGCGGGCCAGCGAGACGAGCTGCTCGCGTGACGGGATGCGCTGCAGGAAGCCGGCGGTGCGCGCGTGCCGGAAACCCAGCCAGAGGTACAGCCCCAGGCCCACCATGGTGGAGGCCGCGGAGGCGATCCCCGCGCCCTGCGTGCCGAGCGCCGGCGCGCCGAGGTTGCCGAAAATCAGCACCCAGTTGAGGAAGATGTTTGCAGCGTGCATGACGATCAGCGTGCCCATGTAGAGCCGCGGCAGGTCGACGGCGTTCCAGTAGCCGCGAAACGCGAAATTGGCGCCCATGAACACCATCGCGAGGACGCGCGCCTGCAGGTAGGGCACGCCTTGCGCGATGACTTCGGGGTCGCTGTTGAGGTACGGATAGATCGCCGGCACGAGCCAGTAGAGCAGGATCGACAGCGGCGGGGCGATGCAGAGCACGATCAGCAGCCCGCCGTTGAGCGGCACGGCCATTTCCGCGAGCCGCCCGGCGCCCTTGCGGCGTGAGGCCACGGTCTGCACGCCGACGGAGAGGCCGAGCAGCAGGGCCATGAACATGAAATTGGCGAAGCCGCCGAGCCCGACCGCGCCGAGGGCCGCATCGCCGAGCGTGCCGACCATCGCCGTGTCGACGAGGTTCATGATGTTCTGCGACATCATGCCGCCGATGATGGGCAGCGACAGCCAGAGGATGCGCTTCAGGCGATCCTGGGGCATCAGGAGCTGGATGGGCATTCGGGGACCTGTGGGCACGTAACGGACTAGTGTCCGGCGCTGTTCCCGGCAACGCAATCCCGAGTGCGCTTAGACCCCGATTTTCGCCCCCGAAATCCCATCCTAAGGGCTTTTTTCGGGCCTGAAATAAGTTTTTTCTTTTAAAAACAGACCTTCGGTCGGGTCCGACCCGAGAGTTGGAAAAATTTTTTCGGGCCGCTGGAACTTTTCCGCCGGGGGCGACTCTATCAGGGCGTAAGGAACAATTTCCCTCCAGAGTGTTCCAGACCAATAGCGTGTTCCCCCACGTGATTCGGCCCCGACGCCAGGACGGCATCGGGGCCGAATTTTTTGCGTGCCGGCTCGTCTGGCTGCGTTGGCCTTCCCGCCCTACTCACCCGAACGCATCCGCCAAGGCCCGAACCGGCGCCGCTCGAAAAATAAGTACTCCACGTATTGACAATCATTCGTATTCGCGTCCATAGTTCACCCCAGAGTCGGAGGTGAACCTATGTATGTCTGCATCTGCAAACGCATCACGGACAGCCAGATCCACGACGCCATCGGGCGCGGCGCGCGCAAGCTCGAGGACCTGAGCCGCGAACTCGGCGTCGCCACCGGCTGCGGCCAGTGCGCCTGTTTCGCCACCGACATGCTCGGAGAGGCCCCTGCCGCCTCCGGCGCCATGACCGGCGTGCGCAAGTCCGTCCACCCCGACGCCGCCTGACGCCCAGCCCCGCTTTCTTCGCCCCCGCCGGCATTCCTTGGCCCGGGGGCGTTTCTTTTTATTCAGCCCAGCCGCCGCTCTCCGCCAACGTGGCCTGCTTCGCCGGGCCATGGTCTAATAGCGCGACATCCCCGAAGCTTTCCGCCCAGGAGTAGAGCGCATGAAAGGCGATCCCAAGGTCATCGAGCACCTGAACAAGATCCTCAAGAACGAACTGACCGCCATCAACCAGTATTTCCTGCATTCGCGGATCCTGAAGGACTGGGGGCTCGAGAAACTCGGCGAGAAGGAATACGAGGAATCGATCGACGAGATGAAGCATGCCGACTGGCTCATCCAGCGCATCCTGTTCCTCGAGGGCCTGCCGAACCTGCAGGATCTCGGCAAGCTGTTGATCGGCGAGAACGTGAAGGAGATCCTCGAGAGCGACCTGAAGATGGAGCACATCGCGCTGCCCGATCTGAAGGACGCCATCGCCTACTGCGAATCGACCGGCGACTACGTCAGCCGCCACCTGTTCCGCGAGATCCTCTCCTCCGAGGAGGAGCACGTGGACTGGCTGGAAACGCAGCTCGGCCTGCTCGACAAGATGGGCCTGCAGAACTACATCCAGTCCCAGTCGTCCTGAGGCCGGCGCTTCTGGGATAAGTGTCGTCCCGGACCACCGCGCCGCCATTGAAGCGCGGCGCCTGAGGCACTGCGTGGATTTCCGCGCCCCCTGCGCATCGGGTGCGCCGGTCGCACCCGGGGCGCCAGGCGCGGGAACCCGTGCTCCCGGCGCGGGAATCCAGCCAGCCCTTCCGGCCGAATGATGAACTTCAGAGCGGCATCGCGGAGAGCGGCATCGCGGTCTCTGTTGCCGTCGAACTTTGCTGTATATTCGCGACCCGCTGGAACGACGCCACGCTGGAACGACGCCACGCCCCCAAGCTGAAGCGCCGCCATGCAAAAGCGCCGCCACGCCGAATTGCCGCCAACTGGATTCCTGAATTGCAAAAGCTCATCACCACGATCGTCGTGCTGGCTGCCGGGGCCCTGGCCGCGTGGCTGTGGTTCGGCACGGGCCAGCAGGACGACATGCCGGAGCGCGTGGCAGCGGAGGATCGTCCCGCCGTGGCCGTGGTGATGGTCGAGGCGACGCAGCGCGAACTCGTGGACGAGGTCGAGGCGCTCGGCACGACGCGCGCCCGTGAGGCGGTCGAGATCACGCCGCGTATCACCAGCGTCATCACCGCGATCCGGTTCCGCGAAGGGCAGCGAGTGCAGGCCGGCGACGTGCTCGTGGAGCTCGACAACGCGGAGGAGCGCGCGGCACTTGCCGAGGCGGAAGCCAGGGTGATCGACAGCCGGGCACAGTTTCGCCGCGCCAGCGAACTGCTGGCCTCGAAGACCGTCTCGGAATCCCAGGTGCAGCAACTCGAGGCCACCATGAATGCCGACGAGGCGCGCCTCGAGGCCGCCCGGGCGCGCTTCGAGCAGAGCCTGGTGCGCGCGCCGTTCGCCGGACAGATCGGCCTGCGCCAGGTCAGCCCGGGCAGCCTCGTCAATCCCGGCACGGTGATTACGACGCTCGACGATCTGTCCACCGTGCGGCTCGATTTCACGGTGCCCGAATCGTTTCTCGGCGTGCTGGAAGCCGGCCTCTCGATCAGCGCCCAGAGCGTCGCCTTCGAGGGCCGCAGCTTCGACGGCGAGGTACGCACCGTGAACACGCGTGTCGATCCCGTGACGCGCGCAATCACCATCCGCGCCGAGCTGCCCAACGACCATGGCCTGCTGAAGCCGGGCATGTTCCTCACGGTGCGCCTGGCGGGCCAGAGCCGGCTCCGGGTCATGATCCCCGAGGCCGCGCTCGTGCCTGAAGGCGACCGGCAGCGCGTCTACCTGGTGCGCGACGGCCGCGCCTGGCAGACCGAGGTGGTGGTCGGCCGGCGGTTGCGCGGCGAAGTCGAGATCCTCGAGGGCGTGCGCCCCGGCGACAGCGTGGTCGTCGAAGGCACGCAGAAAGTCGCCAACGGCGGCAAGGTGACACGCGTGGATCCCGTCGCGGTCCTCAGTCGGCGGTGAAAATCTCCGAGCTCTCCGTCCGCCGGCCGGTGTTTGCCACCGTGCTGTCGCTGCTGCTGGTGCTCATCGGGCTGGCGTCGGCGGTCAATCTCGCGGTGCGCGAATACCCGGACATCGACCCGCCGATCGTCTCGATCGACACGAACTACCGCGGCGCCTCGGCCGAGGTGATCGAGACGCGCGTCACCCAACTCATCGAGGACCAGGTCGCGGGTCTCGAGGGCATCGTCAAGCTGACCTCGAACAGCCGCGACGGGCGCTCCAGCGTGGACATCGAGTTCGCCCTGACGCGCAATGTCGATGAAGCCGCCAACGACGTGCGCGACCGGGTCGGGCGGGTGCTCTCCCAGCTGCCCGCGGAGGCGGACCCGCCCCGCATCGCGAAATCCGACAGCGACACGCAGCCGGTCATGTGGCTGACCTTCACCAGCGACCGCCATTCGACGCTGGAACTGACGGACATCGCCGAGCGCATGCTCATCGACCGGTTCTCCGTGGTCGAGGGCGTGGCGCGCGTCAGCCTCAGCGGCGCGCGACGCTACGCGATGCGCATCTGGCTGGACCGCGAGGCCATGGCCGCCCGCGGCGTCACGGCCGAGGACATCACGGCGGCGCTGCGGCGCGAGAACGTCGAGCTCCCGGCGGGCCGGCTGGAGTCGTCGCAACGCGAATTCACGCTGCGCACCCGCACGGGACTGGTGCGGCCGGACGATTTTGCTGCACTGGTGATCGACCGCGGCGGGGACGGCAATTTCGTGCGGCTCGGCGACGTGGCCGAGGTGCGCATCGGCGCCGAGGACGAGCGCAGCATTGCCCGCGCGAACCTGGAGCCGGCCATCAGCCTCGGCATCGAGCAGCAGTCCAAGGCGAACACCGTGGACGTGTCGCGGGGAATCCGCGCCGCCATGGAAGAAGTCGCGCCGTCCCTGCCCGACGGCGTCCAGATCGCCATCAACTTCGACCGCGCCACCTTCATCGAGGCGTCGATGAACGAGGTGGTCAAGGCGCTGGGCTTCGCGCTCACCCTCGTGCTGCTGGTGATCTACCTGTTCCTGGGCAACGTGCGCGCCACCCTCGTCCCGGCGGTCACCATCCCGATCTGCGTCATCGCGACGTTTTCCGTCATGGCGCTGTTCGGTTACTCGATCAACGTGCTGATCCTGCTGGGCCTCGTGCTGGCCATCGGCCTCGTGGTGGACGACGCCATCGTGGTGCTGGAGAACATCTGGCGACGCGTCGAGAACGGCGAGCCGCCGCTGCTGGCGGCGGTCGAGGGCAGCAAGGAAATCGGCTTCGCGGTGGTCGCCACGACGCTGGTACTGGTCTCGGTGTTCCTGCCGATCTCGTTCATCCAGGGCAACGTCGGGCGGCTGTTCCGCGAATTCGGCGTGGCGGTGGCCGCGGCGGTGACGATCTCGAGCCTGGTGGCGCTCACGCTCATCCCCATGCTCAGCTCGAAGCTGTTCAAGAGCGGGCAGAAGCGCGGCTGGCTGACGCGGCATGTCGAGGCGGGCTTCCAGCGCATGGGCCGGGGCTACCGGCGCGCGCTGGGCGTGATCGTGCCGCGTCCCTGGGCCGTCATCGCGCTCGCGCTGCTGGTCACGGTCGCGGCGGCCGGGCTGTTCCGCATCCTGCCGAGCGAGTATGCGCCGCGCGAGGACCGGGGGATCTTCTTCACGCTGATCACGGCGCCGTCCGGGGCCAGCATCGAGTACACCGAGGCCTACGCCGAGCGGATGGAGGAAATCCTCATGCGCTACGTGGACAACGGCGAGGCGCATCGCGTTTTGCTGCGTGTCCCCGGCGGCTGGGGCGGCGGCGGCGGCGTGGACAGCGCACGCGCCATCGTGCTGCTGGAAGACTGGTCGGTGCGCAAGCGCTCGGTCGAGGAGATTGCTGCGGAGGTGCGCGCGGAACTGAGCCAGTTGCCCGGCGTGCAGGCGCGCGTCATCACGCCCGCGGGTCTCGGGGTGCGGGGGGCCGACCGGCCCGTGCAGATGGTGCTCGGGGGGGCCGAATACTCGCAGCTGGCCGCATTGCGCGACGAGCTCATGGCCGCGGCGGAAGGCGTCGGCGGGCTGCGCGGACTCGACTCGAATTACGAGGAACGCCAGCCGCAAATGCGCGTGGTGGTGGACCGCAATCGGGCCGCAGAGCTCGGCGTCTCGCTGGAGAACATCGGCCGCACCCTCGAGACCGTGCTCGGCTCGCGCGAAGTGACGACCTTCATCGACCGCGGGCGCGAATACAACGTGATCCTGCAGGGCCTCGCCGAGGGCCGCGCGACGCCCAGCGACCTGTCCAACATCTACGTGCGCTCCGCCACCAGCGGGATGCTGGTGCCGCTGGGCAACCTCGTGAGCATCACGGAGCGCGCCGGGCCCTCGCAGCTCAGGCGCTTCGACCGGCTGCGCTCCATCACCGTGTCCGCCGGGCTGGAGCCCGGCGCCTCGCTCGGCGAATCGCTCGACACTTTCGAGGAACTGGCGCGCTCGATCCTGCCGCCCGATGTGCGCATCAGCTGGGACGGCGAGTCGCGCGAGTTCAAGGAATCCGGCGGCTCGCTTTACATCACCTTCGTGATGGCGCTGATCGTCGTGTTCCTGGTGCTCGCGGCGCAGTTCGAGAGCTTCCGCCACCCGCTGGTGATCATGTTCACCGTGCCGCTGGCGATCACCGGCGCGCTGCTCGGCCTGTGGGCCTACGGCGGCTCGATCAACGTCTACAGCCAGATCGGCCTGATCATGCTCGTGGGGCTCGCGGCGAAGAACGGCGTGCTGATCGTCGAGTTCGCCAACCAGCTGCGCGACCGCGGCATGGCCTTCGAGGAGTCCATCATCGAGGCGGCCGCCATCCGGTTAAGGCCGGTGCTGATGACCAGCGCGTGTACGGCGATCGGGGCCCTACCCCTGCTGCTCGCCACCGGCGCCGGCTCCGAGAGCCGCCAGGCCGTGGGCATCGTGGTGGTGTACGGGATGACCCTGACGACATTCTTGACACTGTTTGTGGTGCCGGCGGCGTATTCGGTGATCGCGCGGAACACGAAATCGCCGGGACATGTGGGGAAGAAGCTGGCGAGGTTGAGGGCAGGACGCGCGCCAGACGCCGCCTGACTGCGAGGTTGCCGCACCCACTGCGGATGCCCCTGATCATCTACCCCCCGCCGCGCTGGTAGAATCCGCGCCTTGAATCCAGCGAGGCTCTGCATCGTGTCTGAATCCCCGTCCCGTCCCGTCCGCACTCGCTTCGCCCCAAGCCCGACCGGCTTCCTGCACATCGGCGGGGTGCGCACCGCGTTGTTCTCCTGGCTGCAGGCCCGCCGTCACGGCGGCCAGTTCATCCTGCGCATCGAGGATACCGATCGCGCCCGCTCCACCGAGGAAGCGATCCAGGTCATCCTCGACGGCATGAAATGGCTGGGGCTGCAGGCCGACGAAGGCCCGCTCTACCAGACCGATCGCTTCGACCGCTACACCGAGGTGGCCGAGCAGCTCCTGGAGGCCGGCGACGCCTACCACTGCTACTGCAGCAAGGAAGAGCTCGACGAGATGCGCGCCGCGCAGATGGCGAGCGGCCAGAAGCCGCGCTACGACGGCCGCTGCCGTGACCGCAAGGCGCCCCGCGAGGGCGTCCCGCCGGTGGTTCGGTTCCGCAACCCCGACGAAGGCCAGGTCGTGGTGGACGACAAGGTCCGCGGCCGCGTCGTGTTCGACAACAAGGAACTCGACGACCTCGTGCTGCTGCGCTCCGACGGCGTTCCGACCTACAACTTCTCGGTGGTGGTCGACGACTGGGACATGGGCATCACCCACGTCGTGCGCGGCGATGACCACCTCAACAACACGCCTCGCCAGATCAACGTCTATCGCGCGCTCGGCGCGGAGCCGCCCGTGTTCGCCCACGTGCCGATGATCCTCGGCCCGGACGGCGCCAAGCTGTCCAAGCGCCACGGCGCGGTGAGCGTGCTGCAGTACCGCCAGGAAGGCTACCTTCCCGAGGCGCTGTTGAACTACCTGGTCCGGCTCGGCTGGTCACATGGCGACCAGGAAATCTTCTCCATGGAGGAGATGATCCAGCTGTTCGACATCGGCGACGTCAACAAGTCGGCCTCCAGCTTCAACCCCGAAAAACTGCTGTGGCTGAACCAGCACTACATCAAGGAAGCCGCCGGCGCGCGCCTCGCCATCGACCTGAACTGGCAGCTGGAACGCCTCGGCATCCCCACCTCCGGCGGCCCGCCGCTGGAAGCCGTGGCCGAGGCCTACCGCGAACGCGCGCGGACGCTGCACGAGATGGCCCAGGCCGCGATCTTCTTCTACCAGGACTTCGAGAGCTACCACGACAAGGCGGCGAAAAAGCACCTCGGGGCGGACGCCGTGGAGCCGCTGCGCCGGCTGCGTGACGGCCTTGCTGCGCTCGATGAATGGCAAGCCGGACCGATCCACGAACTGGTCCAGCGGGTCGCGGAAAACCTCGGTCTCGGGATGGGCAAGGTGGCGCAGCCGCTGCGCGTCGCGGTCAGCGGCGGGCCGGTCTCGCCGCCGATCGACGTGACGGTTGCCCTGCTCGGCAAAGACACCACGCTGGCGCGCGTGGATCGGGCGATCGACCATGCGACTTCTGCTGCTTGACCGGCCGATGGCGGCCGTTTATCCTGCCCGACTTCGCGTGGGGCCATAGCTCAGCTGGGAGAGCGCTTGCATGGCATGCAAGAGGTCGGCGGTTCGATCCCGCCTGGCTCCACCAGGATTTCTCCGCGCAATCGATTTCTCCTGCGTCCCCTTCGTCTAGAGGCCCAGGACACCGCCCTTTCACGGCGGCGACAGGGGTTCGAATCCCCTAGGGGACGCCATTCTCAGGCTACAGTACCGGATCCGGAAGGCCTTCAGATCCGGATCAAGGATGATGCTGTGGACCATGCCGCGGACCGCGGCCTTTGGAGATTCCAAATCCATCAGGAGCTGGCGCACGGTCGACGGCCTGAAGAACTCAGGCACGTCGCTCACCGTTGCCATGCGTTCCCTTTTTGGGTATGGTTATTCCCATTATGGGAACGACAGCCGAAAAGCCAGCCCTGTACTCTGCCCGCGAAGCACTAGCGGGCGCCCTCTTCACCCCCGTGCAGCAGCGTGTGCTTGGCTTGCTATTCGGCCAGCCCGAACGCCGATACCAAAGCGCCGAGTTGATCCGGCTGGCCGGGGCGGGCACTGGCGCGGTGCACCGCCTGATGACCAGGCTCGCCGCGACCGGGCTGGTTTCGGTCGAATCCGTTGGTAACCAGAAGTTCTACCAAGCCAATCCCGAATCGCCGGTATTCAACGAGCTGTGCGGAATGATTCAGAAGACGGTAGGCCTCGCTGGCCCTTTGCAGACAGCCTTGGCGCCACTGGCCAATCGAATTACTGCAGCATTTGTTTATGGATCGATCGCCAAGGGCGTCGACCACGCCGCAAGCGACATCGATCTGATGGTGATTGCCGATGAGCTGGATTACGCTGCCTTGTACGCGGCGCTGACCGATGCCGAAGCCGCGCTGTCGCGGCCGATTAATCCGAGCGTGATGAGCGCAGCAGACTGGCGACTCAAGCTCGCTGAGAAGGACGGTTTTGTCGCGCGCATCGCCACCCAGCCCAAGGTGTTTGTGATCGGTTCCGAGCATGCCCTCAGTTAATCTCGCTTTCGACAGCTGGCCCGGACCGGTTGACCCAACCGCCTCATAGGCATAGGCTTTGGCATATGCCATCCAGGCCGGAGCTTATCCGAATGTCCACCTCTGCACGCCATGTCCGCCTCTTTCGCAACGGCCGCAACCAGGCCCTGCGCATCCCTCGCGAGTTCGAGCTGGAGGGAGAGGAAGCAATCATCCACAAGGAGGGGGACCGGCTGATCGTGGAACCCGTCCGTAAAGGCAGGCTGCTGGCACTGCTGGCCTCTCTGGAGCCCCTGGCTGAACCCTTCCCCGATATCGATGATGACCTGCCTCCGCTGGATGACGTGCGGCTATGAGCGGATCCCTGGCGTACTTGCTGGATACCAACATCCTGTCCGATCTCGTCCGCAATCCGCAGGGCATGGTGGCCGCACAGATCACCAGGGCCGGCGAGGATGCTGTGTGCACCAGCATCATTGCCGCCGCAGAACTTCGCTATGGCGCAATCAAGTCCAAGTCTGCAACGCTTGCAGAGCGCGTTGACCTGATCCTCTCGGCCCTCGAAATCCTGCCACTGGAAACACCCGTCGACCACCAGTACGCCGCATTACGCGATCACCTCACACGTGAGGAAACACCCATCGGGCCGAATGACCTGCTGATTGCTGCACATGCACGTGCAAATGACCTTACAGTCATCACTGCCAATGTCGCGGAGTTCTCCCGGGTGCCGGGGCTGAAGGTGGAGAACTGGCTCCAGGCATAGCCCGCGACGACCGATACCAGAGCAATGCCAGAAATCGACTCGACTAATCGATTTCACCGCCCAAAGACGGCATTGCCTGCGGGACGCCATCATTCTCGCCAGCCAGAGGGCCTGCGCCCATGTCTGCGACTGCAGCCACCATCCCCACTGCCCGCGTGCTGGAGCGCTCGTATGCCCTAGTGGATACGTCGTGAAAAGCATTTAAGCGACATATAAACGCGTTAATTGACGCATACGACCTGTTTTGTGTCGCATATTTTGTTTTTGTCGGGAATGTGGGCGAACCTGGCGAATTGCGAAGACAGATCTTGGCGCCGCGGCTCGTTTCACAAGAAGGCTCCTTCACCTCGCCAGCGCGTGCAGGGTATTTCGGTACCGCCCGATGATGTCCTCAGCCGTCGCCCGTGCGCAGCCGGTCTACGACGTCCTTGGGCAGCAGCACTCCCAATGAATCACCGAACTTGCGAACCTTGAGCTCGACCATGGCAGCCCTGTTTCGATTGACGCCCCCACACCCCTCGCACTAAACTTCCGCGCCTTGTCCGGGCGATTAGCTCAGCGGGAGAGCGCTCCCTTCACACGGGAGAGGTCACTGGTTCAATCCCAGTATCGCCCACCAGGATCAATAAAAAACGGCAGCCGCGAGGCTGCCGTTTTCATTTGGCGGCCAGCAGGCTGCGCGGCAGCCCGCCACGTACCGGGGCGCCACGCTCCTGGATGGACTCAGTAATTGATGGCCCGCGGCAGGGTCTTGGCCTGGGCGACCCACTTCGTCACCGCCGCTTCGGTCGGCAGTGAGCGCACCAGCTTCTTCGCCTCGTTCACCTCGACCATCTTCTTGTGCAGATTGTCGGGGCGGCGCTGCGCCAGTTCGGGCACGGTGTCCACGCCCGCATGCTCCAGCAGGTCCGCGTACTCCTCGCCGATGCCCTTCACCCGGGCGAGATCCGCGCGGTTGATCCACTTCAGGATCAGCTTGCCGCTGAGATCGCACTTCGTCGCGAGATCCTTGCGGCCCTTAGGCGTCGCGCCCGCGGCGAGCAGCTGGGCCTGGTTCTTCACGCCCGCCGCTTCCAGCTTGGCCGCACAGACCGGGCCGATCCCTTCGATTTCCGACAACTTGCTCATGTTCAGTCCCCTGTGTCCTTGTTAACTCTTGTTCTACGCATAAACGCGCTAACCGCTCGATATTAAGGCGTTTTACCAACATATCCAACCGACGTTACAACCCGGTTGTCAGCCGCCGGCCACGCAGCCGCACCTGCCCTGCTAAGCTTTTCGCCCATCGATGCCTGCGATGAAGAATCCACCCACCCGGTAAATCCATGCCTGATCTGAACGAGTTCCTGAATTCCCTGTGGAGCGGTGCGCGGCCCTGGGCCGAGAGCCTGCTGATCCTCGGCGCAGGGGCGATCGCCGGTTTCATCGCCCGCATCGTCATCGCCATCGTGTCCAAACACGCCTTCCGCGACGTGTTCCTCGTCGCCGCGCTGCGACGCCGCCTGCTGGGCGTGCTGAGTTGGTTCCTGCCCCTGCTCGGCGTCTATCTCGCCTTGCCCGCCGCGACGCACGCCAACGAGGCCGGTTGGCCGCGCCCGCTGCTGGTCACGCTGCTGATCGCCGGGATGGGCCTGTTGCTGGTGCGGCTCGTCTACGTCCTCGAGGACGCCCTGCTGCATCGCGTGCAACTGGACGTCGCGGACAACCTGCGGGCGCGCAAGATCCACACGCAATTCCGGATTCTCCGGCGCGTCCTCGCGCTGAGCATCTGGCTGCTCGCGGGCGCCGCCATCCTGTTGCAGTTCGACGGCTTCCGGCAGTTCGGCCGCGGGCTGCTCGCCTCCGCAGGGATCGCCAGCCTGGTCATCGGTTTCGCGGCGCAACGCACGCTCGGCAACCTGATCGCAGGTTTCCAGATCGCCATCACCCAGCCGATCCGGCTCGACGACGTGGTGGTGGTGGAGAACGAATGGGGACGCATCGAGGAGATCACGCTCACGTATGTCGTGGTGAAGATCTGGGACGAGCGACGCCTCGTGCTGCCGATCATCTATTTCCTCGAGAAACCCTTCACCAACTGGACGCGCACGACGTCCGAGATCCTCGGCACGGTGTTCCTGCACGTGGACTACCGCGTCCCTCTGGACGCACTGCGTGAGCGGCTCAAGGAGCTGGTGGACGGCCACCCGGACTGGGACGGCCGGGTCGCCGAGATCGTCGCCTTCGAGGCGCGCCCCACGACGCTGGAGATCCGCGCTTTGGTCAGCTCCCGCGAGTCCGGGGCGGGCTGGCGGCTGCGCTGCCACGTGCGCGAGGGGCTGGTGGGCTTCCTGCAGCAGAACTACCCCGATTCGCTGCCGCGTCATCGTGCGGAAATCGCCGGGTCGGAGGCCGAGGGTTCACAGGCGAACGCGGATGGACCGGACGCAGGGCCCAATGCGCCCACGGGAACCGAACAGACGCCTTGAGTGGCCGCCGACGAGCCAGCCCGGTTGGGATTCGACGCTGCACTGCGGTAGTCCCTTATACAAACCCGCCCCCCGAGGCCCATACTGAGTCGTGAGGTCCGCCAACCCAAAGGAAGGGGTGAAACGGGTCATGTCACGTCAAAACGATTCACCGAAATCGGAAGCCGCCACCGCCATCGACGAGGTCCTTGTCGCGGAGACGGCAGCACGGCAAGCCATGGAAGCCTGCCGCGAGGCGGCCGAGCAGTGCCTCGAGGCCGCCCGGGAGGATGCACGCCGCATCAACCGCCGCGCCAACCAGCGCGTGTCCCGGCTGCACGCCCATTGTGATGCGATCGTCGAAGCCAGGATCGGCAAGATCCGCGCAGCGGCCAGCGAGGAGGCAGTCCGCACCGAACTGAATGCCGCGGATCGGGACATGCTGGCGCAGGCGGTCGACCGACTCGCTGCCCGCCTGACCCGGCCCGCCGATGACTAGCGCCGCGCAACTCGCTTATCTCCAGGCCCGGCTCCAGGCCCGCCACGGGGATCGCCCCTCGCCCGACGAATGGCGCATGGCCGAGGCCAGCGCCGACCTGTCGCATTACCTCGACGCCCTGGGGCGCACCGCACTGAAGCGCTGGGTGCGCGACCTGCATCCGGAGATGGCGCCGGAGGAGATCGAGCGCCTGCTGCGCGCCGCCTGGCGCCAGGAAGTCGACGAGGTGGCCGACTGGTCGCCCGAGGACTGGCGGCCGGGCGTGGAATGGCTGCGCTGGCTGCCGGACCTGCCGGCGATCGACCACCTGGTGCGCGGCGAACAGGTGCCGCCGTGGATGCGTGCCGATCCCGTGCTGCGGGAGTTCGCCTTCGAGGAACCCCAGCGGCGCGCCGAAGCGCTCGCCGGCCTGCCGCTGGCGCCGCTCGGCGAGGACGACGTCGCCGCCGCCTGGCTGGCAGCGTGGCGTGCTCGCCTCCCGGGGAGAAGGCACGAGCCGCCTGCGGAGCTCACCGCACTCGTCGAGACCCTGCGCGATCACGTGCACGCGATGCGCGCCGGTCCCGCGGCGGACGGCCAGGCGCTGCGCAACTCCCTGGCCGCGAATCTCGCGCGCCGCTTCCGCCATGGCGCGGGGACCGTGGTGGCACTGTTCAGCCATCTGCTGCTCCAGGGCCTGGCGCTGGAGCGTGTCCGCGCCGGGATCATCGCGCGCCGGCTGCTGCCCGAGCGCGCGGAGGGCCGTTCATGGGCATAAGACCCCAGGCCGCCCGATGGTTCGAGCTGCTGGTCCCCCGCGAGGAGCTGACCCGGGCACTCGAATGCCTGGCCGAAACCGGCGCGGTGGAGCTGCAGACCCACAGCCAGCCGGAGCATGCCCTCGAGTTGCCCGGCTTGCAGCAGGTGCTGGAGTCCTACGGCGAGTACGCGCGGCGCTTCCAGACCTGGTGGCCGGAAGGCGAGATCCCGCCGATCGAGGAAGCGCTCGAACCGGTCGGCGCGATGCAGGACGCGCTCGAACGAATCCGCGCCTGGGCGAGCGACGCCGAGCCCTTGATCGAGCGCGGCGAGGCGCTGGAGGTCGAAGGCCTGCAGCTCGCGGAGCTCGCCCGGGCGCTCGACGTGCCGGAAGGCCGGCTGCCCGGCCTGCACGCCCTCGCCGCCGCGGGACCGGTGCTCGGCGCACGTTTCTACCGCCTGCCGCCGAAGACCGTGCCGCGCAGCCTCCCCGCGTCGGTCCTCACCCAGTCGATGCTCGGCGCCGACGAGACGCCCTACCTGCTCGCGGTGGGTCCGATGGCGCAGCTGGAAAGCCTCGACCGGCAGATGGCGGCGCTCAAGGCGCGTCGCATCATGCTGCCGGAATGGCTGCCCGATTCGCCGGCCGCGGCCCGCGAGGAACTGGTGGCCCGCCGGCTCACGCTCGACAAGAAGCGAGAGGAAGTCCGCGCAGCGCTCGCCGCGCTGGAAGACCGCCACGGCCTGCCCCGCGCACTCGGCATGATGGCACTGATGCAGTGGTTCGCCGGGCATGCGCCGTCCCTGCCGGTGACCGAGCATTTCGCGTGGGTCACGGGCTGGACCAGCGACCTGGACGGCCACTCGATCAACGGCGCGCTCGAGCGGGGGCGGATCCGCCACCTCTTGCGCTACAAGGAGCCGCCCGAGGGCCTCGCGTGCCCGGTGGTGATGCACAACCCGCGCTGGGTCCGGCCCTTCGAACTGTTCCCCTCCCTGCTCGGCACGCCGGGCGCGGGGGAAGCCGACCCGAGCCGCATCATCGCGCTGGTCGCGCCGCTGATGTTCGGCTTCATGTTCGGCGACGTCGGCCAGGGCGCGGTGCTGCTCGGGATCGGCCTGTGGCTGCGCAAGCGGGTGCCGGTGTTCGGCCTGCTCGTGCCCTACGGCGCCATGGCGATGGTGTTCGGTTTCCTGTTCGGCAGTGTGTTCGCCAACGAGCAACTGATTCCCGCGCTTTGGATGCATCCCATCGAGCATCCGACCGAGGTGATGGCGATCGCGCTCGGCTTCGGCGTGTGCATCCTCACGCTCGGGCTGTTGCTCGACGCGCTCGGCGCGTTCTGGCGCCGCCTGTTCATGTTCTGGCTCGCCACGCGCGGCGGACTGCTGGTCGCTTACATCGGCGGGGTCGGCGCGTTCCTCGATATCCGCATGCTCGACCTGATGTGGCTAGGGTTCGCCTGGTTCGTGATCGGGACCGTGCTGACCTCGCGGCACAACAAGCTGCTCGAGATCCCCAAGGCGCTCGGCGAACTCGTCGAGAGCATGCTGCAGATCGGCGTCAACACCGTGTCGTTCGTGCGCGTCGGCGCCTTCGCCCTGGCGCACTCGGGCCTCTCGGCCGCCGTCATCGGCATGGCCGCGGCCGCAGGCGACGGCCTCGGCTGGCTGCTGGTGATGATCCTCGGCAACGCGCTGATCATCGCGCTCGAGGGCCTCATCGTCGGCATCCAGACGACTCGCCTGCTGCTGTTCGAATTCTTCATACGCTTCCTCACCGCCGAGGGCCGCCAGCTTCGTCCGCTGACCGGCCCGGGCACCGCCATTCGACCGACCGGAAGGAGTTCCCCATGAGACTCGGAATGTTCATCGTCGCCGCCATGACGGCCGCCGTCGTCGCCCTCGTGCTGACGGCCACCTACCTGTTCTTCAGCGCGGGGCAGGTCGGGGCCCAGGAACTCGGGGAGGCGGCGCTGCAGCTCGATCCCTCGGTGCTGATCTGGGGCTTCGTCTCGGCCGCGGCCGCGGCCGGCCTGTCCGCCGCCGCCGCGGGTTACGCCGTGGCGCAGGTGGGCAGCGCCGCGGTCGGCGCGCTCGCCGAGAAACCGGAGCTGATGGGCCGCGTGCTGGTGATGGTCGGGCTCGCGGAGGGTGTGGCGATCTACGGACTGATCGTCGCCATCCTGATCCTCAACCAGCTCGGCTGATGGCGCTGCCGATCCTCATCGGCGACCGGCTGACCGCGGCGGGCTTCCGCCTCGCCGGGTTGCGCCCCATCGTCACGGCCCCCGACGAGGTGGCGGCGGTGTTTCGCGACGCGCTCGCCCTGGACGGCCCGATCCTCATCACGGCGGCGCTGGCCGGGGCGCTGCCGCGTGAGCAGCTCGAGAAAGCCGTCCGTGAGGCACGCCCGCCGGTCGCCGTGATCCCGGATATCACGGGCGAGCACCAGCCCCCGGACATGGGCGCGCAGGTCCGGCGCGCATTGGGAGTGGAGACATGAACCAGGTCGACGGCGTCGTCCGCATGCAGGCGGACGCACTCAAGGCACTGCTCGAGCAATCGCGCGACGACCGATGCGCCGAGCTCGGGGAGCGCGCCGCCCTGCAGGCGGCGGAGATGCGCACGCGGGCCCGGCGCAAGGCGCGGGAGCGCGTGGCGCGGGCGGTCGCGGAAGAGCGCGCGCGCATGGAACGCGAAGTGCGCGCCGTGGAGGCGGAGATCGAGACGGAGCACCGCCGCCGCGCCCGGCGTCGTGACCTCGCCCTGATCGAGGCCGGCGGCGAGGCGTTGCGCGAAGCGCTCCAACGCCGGTGGACTGACGAGGGCGCGCGCCGGGACTGGGCACAGACGGTGGTGCGCGAGGCGGCCGAGGTGCTGCTGGGTCGCGACTGGGTCCTGGAACACCCCGCCGACTGGCCGGCCGCGGAACGCGACGATGCGCTGGCCTTCGCGGCCGATGAAGCCGGCGCGCGCTGCACGGCGCAAGCGAGCGATGCCGTCGCGGCCGGCCTGCGCATCCGCAGCGACGGGGCGCTGGTGGACATGAGCATCGCGGGACTGCTGGCGAACCGGGCGCGCATCGACGGGCAGCTGCTGGCGGAACTGGCGGATGAAGCCGAGGGAGAGACACGATGAGCAAGGCCGTGATCCAGTGGATCGGCGGGCCCGTGCTGAAGGCGCGCGTCGAGGATTCCTTCCACGTTCACGAGGCGCTCGCGGTCGGCGAGCAACGCCTCCTCGGCGAGGTCATCCAGCTGTCGGGCGACACTCTCACGGCGCAGGTCTACGAGGACACCACGGGGCTGCGCCCTGGCGACCCGGTCGAGGGCACCGGCCTGCCGCTCTCCGTGGCACTCGGGCCCGGCATCCTCGGCCACATCTTCGACGGTCTGCTGCGCCCGCTCGGCGACGTCACGGAACACTGGTTCAAGCCGGGCCTCGCAGCAAAACGCACCGGTCACTTCGCCTTCACGCCCTGCGTCGAAAGCGGCGAGACGCTGGCGGGCGGCTGCGTATTCGGCGAGATCGCGGGCGAAGGGCCGGGCCGCGCCTGCCTGGTGCCGCCGGATGCGGCCGGCACCGTCGTCTCGATCGAGCCCGAGGGCGAATACGCCGAGGACGCGGTGCTGCTCGTGCTGGAGGACGAGGACGGCACGGCGCACCGGCTGTCGATGCAGCATGACTGGCCCGTGCGTCGCCCGCGGCCCTCCGCCGGGCGCCTGCCGGCCGACGCGCCGATGGTCACCGGGCAACGCATTCTCGACACGCTGTTCCCGGTCGCACGCGGCGGGCGCGCCGCACTGCCCGGCGGCTTCGGCACCGGCAAGACCGTGCTGCAGGAGAGCCTCGCCAAGTGGTGCGACGCCGACATCATCATCTACGTCGGCTGCGGCGAGCGCGGCAACGAGATGGCCGAGGTGCTCGACGAGTTCCCCGCGCTGGAGGACCCGCGCACGGGGCGCCCGCTGATGGAGCGCACGGTGATCATCGCCAACACCTCGAACATGCCGGTGGCGGCGCGCGAGGCGTCCATCTACACCGCCATCACGGTGGCCGAGTACTTCCGCGACCAAGGACTCAACGTCGCCCTCATGGCCGACTCCACCAGTCGCTGGGCCGAGGCCCTGCGCGAGGTCAGCGGCCGGCTCGGCGAGCTGCCCGGCGAGTCGGGCTACCCGGCTTATCTCGCGTCGCGGCTCGCCGATTTTTACGAGCGCGCCGCGCGCGTGAAGACGTTGTGCGGCAAGGAGGGCTCGGTGACGGTGATCGGCGCAGTCAGTCCGCCGGCGGGCGACTTCTCCGAACCGGTGACCAGCCACACGAAGCGCTACGTGCGCAGCTTCTGGGCGCTGGACCGCAGCCGCGCGCAGGCGCGCTTTTATCCCGCCATCCATCCGCTGACCAGCTACGCCGAGGACGTGGACACCCTCGCCCGCTGGTGGCAGCTGCAGGGCAACGGCGACTGGAAGGAACACCGCCGCCGCCTGCTGACCCTGCTCGAACAGCAGGCGAAGCTCGAGCGCATGGCGCGCATCGTGGGCAAGGACGCCCTGCCCGACGAGCAGCAGATGACGCTGCTGGCCGCCGACCTGATGAACGAGGGCTTCCTGCGGCAGAGCTCGTTCTCCGAGACCGACCGCTACTGCTCGCCGAAGCGCCAGACCGCCATGCTGCGCCTCATGATGCAGTTCATCGACCTGGCCGAGGCGGCCGTGGAGCGCGGCATCGCGCCGGCGAAGATCGCTGCGATGCCGATCCTCAGGAAACTGCAGCGGCTCGGCGAGGAATTCGGCGAAGACCAGCTGGAAGACAAACCCAAGGTAGCGACGGAGATCGGCGAAGCCTTCAACGAACTCGAGAAACAGGAGGCGGCCCATGCGAGCTGACGTGATCCTGCACGGCGCGGCCCACCGGCTCGAGGGTCCGCTGCTGTTCGCGCGGCGCGACGCCGACGTCGCGCTCAACGACGCGGTCGAAGTCATCGGCGAGGACGGCGGCGCCCGCGTGGGTCGCGTCTCCGCGGTGGACGAAGAGAACATGGTCATCGAGGTGCTCGAGTCCACCACCGGGCTGAGCCTCGACGAGACCCGGATCCGCATCCTGCATCGTCCGCTGGAAATGGCCGTCGGGCCTAACCTGCTCGGGCGCGTGTTCAACAGTGTCGGCCAGCCCATCGACGGCGGGCCGCCGGTGGCGACCGCGCGCATGATGCGCATCGATGGGCTCGCCATCAACCCGGCGGCGCGCGATCTGCCGCGTGATTTCATCGAGACCTCGATCTCGACGATCGATCTCATGAACAGCCTGGTGCGCGGCCAGAAACTGCCGTTGTTCTCCTGCGGCGGCCTTCCCCACGACCGGCTCGCGACCCAGATCGCGCAGCGCGCGCGCCTGCGCGACGCCGGCGCCGGTGATTTCTCGGTGGTGTTCGTGGGCATCGGCGTGCCCTACGACGTCGCGGCGAGCTTCACGCGCGCCATGGAGGAATCCGGCGCCCTCGCGCACACCGTCATGTTCCTCAACCACGCCGACGAGCCCTCGACGCAGCGGTTGTTGACGCCGCGTTTCGCGCTCACGGCCGCCGAGTACCTGGCCTTCGTCGAGGACCGCCACGTGCTGGTGGTGATGACCGACATGACGAACTACTGCGAGGCGCTGCGCGAGGTCTCGGCGAGCCACGGCGAGATCCCGAGCCGCAAGGGCTACCCGGGCTACATGTACTCCGACCTCGCGACGATCTTCGAGCGCGCCGGCTGCATCCGCGGGCTCGCGGGGACGCTCACGCAGCTGCCGATTCTCACCATGCCCGGCGACGATATCGGCCATCCTATCCCGGACCTGACGGGCTACATCACCGAGGGCCAGATCGTGCTGGGCCGCGAACTCGACCGCAAGGGCGTGTTCCCGCCGGTCGAGGTGCTGCCGAGCCTGTCGCGCCTGATGGACGCCGGCACCGGCAAGGGTTACACGCACAAGGACCACCCCGCCCTCGCGCACCAGCTGTTCGCCTCCTACGCGCGGGCCAACCGCGTGCGCGTGCTGGCCTCGGTGATGGGCGTCGAAGGCTTGCCCGAGAACGATCGCAAGTTCCTCGAGTTCGGCGACGCGTTCGAGATGCGCTTGGTCGCGCAGGACGGGCCGCGCACGCTCGAGGACAGCATGGCGCTCGGCTGGTCATTGCTGCGCGGCCTGCCGCCGGGCGAACTGACACGTCTTTCCAGCGCGCAGCTGGCCGAGTACATCGAGGGTCACGAGGACGAGAAGCCGTCGGCGGGTGGCGCCGACAAAGGCGGCGATGGCGACGATGACGGCGACGGTAACGGCGCGCAGGATGCGGTCGCCACCGAACGCGAAGAAGGCTCCGGGTACTGAGCCATGCCCGACGCCGGACTCAGCCCCAGCCGCAGCGCTTTCCTCGAGCTCAAGGAAGAGCGCCAGGTGGTGCGCGAAGGGTTCGAGTTCCTCGACGAGAAGCGCGTCATCCTCGCGCAGGAAATGCTCAAGCGCCTGCGGGCGTGGCGCCAGGCGCGCGATCGCTACGACGCACTTCAGGAGCAGGCCGCCGCGGCGCTCGCGCGCGCCGTGGGCCGCCACGGCCTCGACGGGCTGGGCATCTACCCTGCCGAACGCATGAACGATGCGGCCGTGACGTTGCACGAGACGCGCTTCCTCGGCGTGATGCTGCTCGATGGCCGCTTCGACGACGGCTGGGCCGATGACCCACCGTCACCGCCGCCCGCCGTGAATCCCAGCCCGGAAGCCGAACGGTGCCGCGAGGCCTTCAGCGCCCTCGTGCCGCTGGCGGTCGAGCTGGCGGTGATGCGCGCCAGCCTGGAACGCCTGGTGGCCGAGTACATCCGCACGGAAAGACGGGCGCGCGCGCTGGAGAACGTCGTGCTGCCGGAGATCGAGGGCTCGCTGCGCTTCATGGACGAGCAGCTCGAGGCCATGGACCAGGAGGAAGCGATCCGCGTGCGGAATGCCGGACGCTGACGAATTAGTAGCCAGCCGGCTGCAAGATCGTCATCTCGTTGTAAGCTATGGCTCTCGCAACGGAGAGCCACGTCATGATCAAGCCACTCCTGCTCGTGTTTGCTGCGGCCGCCCTGGCCGGCTGCGGCACCGTCATCGACTTCGGCCCGGAGCCCGGCACGCCCGGCGACCCGGCCTACTGGCACTACCAGCCCGAACTGCACGGCCCGAACGCGCCGCCGCGCGCCAACCGGGCCGACAATGCGCCTGCGAGCCCGGCGGCCGAGGCGCCAGGCGCTGATGCCGCCGCACCGAACCCGGCTGCGTCGTCGGCCGGGCAGCCTGGCATTCCCGCGGCACCGCCTGCTTTGCCCGCGCCGCCGCCGCCGAGCGCCGCACCGCCCGCACCCGTCTCCGAAACGATGTTCAACGACGCCATCCGCCGGGCCGTCGCCTCGGGCGAGATCGATCGCGCATTGCGGCTGCTCGAGGAAGCGGAACGCCTCGGCTCACAGAGTGCGCGCCCGGCGTTCATCGACGCCCTGGAGGGCCGAGAAGAGAACTAGCTCGCGGTTTCCGGCGCCGGTTCGGGCGCGGCCTCGAGCCGCGCCAGGCCGGCGTGCATGAGGGTGACGCGGTACTCGAGCGCCCGGGCCAGCGTCTTGCGGTGCGTCGCCTCGACGGCATGCCCGCTGGCGACGCGCACCGAGAACCCCGGCAGGCACACCAGCCTCCAGACATGCGGCAACAGTGACTGGCCTCCCGACCATGCGAGCGCCAGGCCGGTATCTACGTCCGGTACGTCGGTTTCGTAGACCAGTGCCGCGGGCCACACGGGGTGGCCGTCGCGCGCCGGCAGGCTGAGCAGTCCCGAGCGAAACGGCAGGATGCGCTCCCCCGTACCGGTCGTTCCCTCGGGAAAGAACACCACGAGATCGCCGTCCTCCAGGGCACGCGCCATGCCGTCGAGGGTGACGTTCGCGTCACGGCCCTTGTTGCCCCGGTTCACGAACAGGGTTCCGCCCTTGCGCGCCAGGAAACCGATCACCGGCCAGTGCGCGATCTCGCTCTTGGAGACGAAACGACAGCCCGTCAACGACATCAGCACGGGGATGTCGAGATAGCCGGTGTGATTGGTGATCAGGAACCCCGGCCCGGCCGGCAGCTCGCCCTGCAGATCCACGCGGCCTCCCAAAACCCGGCACATGGATCCCGCCCAGCGGCGCGACACGCCGCGGCGCAGCCGCGCCCGCCCGGCGCGATCCCACGGCCAGAGCGCCACCAGCCCCCAGCCGAGCACGTAGAAGAGGGTCACCAGCACCAGGCCGAGCATGCGCACGATCGCCCTCAACAGGCCGAACGGGCCGACGGGCACGCGTGCATAACGAGGCTTGTTCACGGGCGGCGCAACACTCACGGCGGCATCGTGACAGCGAGGCCCGGCCGCCGCAAGCGCAACCCGCTCCAGGGGGCCAATTTCGCACATGTGCAATAATTACCCATCCGTTCAGCCACATTCGGAGTCTCGTGGGCTTCCCTAATCTTCGCACCGCAACCGTCGCACTGGTCGTCCTGCCCTGCCTGCTGGCGACCGCCTTGATCGGCTGGGCCACCCTGCGCGGCCTCGAGGAACGCTACAGCACGCGCATGCAGGAAGACCTCGAGCTGATCGCGCGGACCCTGCGCCTGCCGCTCAGCCGGGCCCTCGCCGCAGATCGCCCGGGACTGATCCAGGAAACCATCGAGTCGACCATCGGCATGGACCAGGTCTACGCCGTCCATGTCTATGGCCGGCAGGGGCAGCAGGTCGCGGGCATCGGCCGGCGCCGCGCCGCCGTGCCCACCGCGGAAGCCGTCGAGCTCGCCGGGCAACGCGAGCGCCAGGAGGGCTCCGCCGACCTCGGCGAGGAGACGCTCGAGTCGGTGTTTCAGCCGCTCACCGACGAAGGCGGGCGCATTGCCGGCCTGCTGCAGGTCACCCGCCACAGCAGCGCGGTGCAGGCCTACCTCGACCGCGCGCGCGCCATCGCGCTGCTGGCGATCGGACTGGCCGGGCTGCTGCTCACCGGGGTGATCGTCCTCGGCCACCATTTCGGCATCGGGCGCCACCTGATCCGGCTGGAAGGCGGCATGCGCCGCATCCGGGAGGGCGACCTGGAGCACCGCCTGGCGATTGCGGGCGCTGCGGAATTCCGCGACCTGGCGCGCGGCATCAACCGCATGCTCGACGGCATCACCGCTTCGCAGCGCGAGATCGAGCGCCGCCGCGAAACCGAGCAACTGCTCCGCGAGCGCCTGCACCGCGCAGAGAAGATGGCGGCCATCGGCCGGCTCGCCGGCGGCATCGCGCACGAGCTGGGCTCCCCGCTGTCCACCCTGTACGGCCGTACGCAACAATTGCTGCGCCGGCCCGCGATGGACGACACCCAGCGAGCCGCGCTGGAGGATATCGGCGACAACGCCCTGCGCATCGAAAAGACGATCCGCCAGCTGATGGACTTCGGCCGCAGCAACCCGCTGAACCGCGTTACCCTGGATCTCTCCGACCTGCTGCACCGGCTCGCCGCCGATGCACGGGCGCTGTCCCCGGAGGGCGTCGAGATCGAGGTGGACTGTGACCCGCGGATCCGCATAGCGGCCGACCCGCTGCGCATCGAGCAGGCGTTGCGCAACCTGGTGGACAACGCCGCCCAGGCGGCCCGCACGCGGCTGCGGATTTCCGCTGACGCGGACGCGCAGCACGTACGCATCCACGTGGCGGACGACGGCCCGGGCGTCCCCGCGGAATCCAGGGACCTGGTCTTCGATCCCTTCTACACGACCAAGCCGGTCGGCCAGGGCACCGGGCTGGGACTCAGCGTCGCCAGCGCGGCCGCCGAAGATCACGACGGCCACCTCGGCCTCGACGACGATGTGCTGGGGGGCGCCCGTTTCACCCTGACCCTGCCGCGGGAGACAGCCGATGAAAACGCATGAGGAAATGCCGGCGCGCATTCTCGTCGTCGAGGATGATGCAGGGCTGCGCGAACTGCTGCGCAACGAACTCGAGGATGCCGGATACCGACTCGACACGGCGGCCGACTGTGCGGCCGCCCGCAAGCTCATCGCGAGCGGCCGGCCGGACCTGGTGGTCAGCGACCTGCGCCTGCCCGGCGACAGCGGACGCGAGTTGCTCGAGCATTGTCGGAGCATGGAGGCGCCGCCCGGATTCATCATGATCACCGCGTTCGGCACCGTCGAGCAGGCCGTGGCCGCCCTCAAGGCCGGCGCCGACGATTTCCTCACCAAGCCGCTGCGCCTCGACCACCTGCGCCTGGCCGTAGCGCGCGTCCTGGAGGCGCGTGCCTTGCGGCTACAGCTGTCACGATTCCGCAGCCTGCTGGCCGACGGCGATTTCCACGGCATGATCGGGCGCAGCGCCCCCATGCGCCACCTGTTCGCCGCCATCCGGCAGATCGCCCCGCTCAACGGCCCCGTGGTGATCACCGGAGAAAGCGGCGTCGGCAAGGAGCTCGTCGCCCGTGCGCTGCATGCCGAGAGTCGCCGCGCCGACGAGCCGTTCGTGCCGGTGAACTGTGCGGCGATGCCGGCGGAGCTGATGGAGAGCGAACTATTCGGCCACGCGAAGGGCGCGTTCACCGGCGCCGTACAGCAACGTGCCGGGCTGTTCGTCGAGGCCGATGGCGGCACGCTGCTGCTCGACGAGATCGGCGAGATGCCGCTGGATACGCAAGCCAAGCTGTTGCGGGTGCTCGAAAACGGGAGCATCCGTCCCCTCGGGGCCGACCGCGAGATCCGTGTCGACGTGCGCCTGGTTGCCGCGACCAACCGCAACCTGGAGGCGGAGGTCGCCGCGGGGCGCTTCCGCAAGGACCTGTTCTTTCGTCTCGAGACCTTTCCGCTCGTGGTGCCCCCGCTGCGCGACCGCGGCGATGACGTCGACCTTCTTGCCGCGCGGTTCGTGGCGCGGTTCGCGGCGCTCGCCGGCCGCCCGGCGCCGACACTCACCGAGGCGTCGCTGGCGCTGCTCAACGCCTACCCGTTCCCGGGTAACGTGCGCGAGCTTGCCAATGCACTGGAGCGGGCCACGGCATTCTGCGACGGACGGGAGTTGCGGCCCGCGCATCTGCCGGAACGCATACGCCGGCGACGCCCGTCGAGCGCCCTCGCCGACGAGCCCAGGCGCGACCCCGTGAACGGCCTGGCCGACGGACCCGCGCACGACCCCGCGAGCGGCGCCCTGTCGGCGAGTGATGCGCTGCACGATGGCGCTTTCCCGCTGCTCGAAGGCAACGAGCCGGTTCCGCTGGCGGCCCTGGAGCGCCGCTATATCCGCTGGGTGCTGGATCGTGTCGGCGGCAACAAGCGGCGCGCCGCGGAACTGCTGGGGATCGGCCGGCGCACGCTGTATCGACGGCTCGACGAGGGCGTGTAGCGTTTCGGCGCATGGGCCGCGATCCGTGCCAGGTTGACACGCCGGGCGTGCTGCGTGGCTTTGCCGATCCGCGTGAGCCCCTGCGCAGAGCGCCTCCCGGGAACTGGCACGACCCTTGCTCCTCTCCAGTGACCAACCATGAAAGGAGCATTTATGAAACATCGCAGCACCCAGGCTGTCGCCCTCGCCGCAGCCATCGGACTCGGCGCCGCCCTCAGCGCAGCGCCCGCCTTCGCGCAGGACTACCAGCAGGACACCTCCCCGCAGGCGTCGGCGCCGGACGTGAGCAGCGAGAAACTCGACAAGTTCGTGGACGCCCTGGCGGAAATCAGCGTGATTCGCGAAGCCGCCGCGGTCGAACTCGAGGCTGCGGAAGACATGGAGCAGGCGCAGAAACTCCAGCAGGAAGCGCAAGCCGAGATGATCGACGCAGTCGAGACCGCGGGGTTGACGGTCGAGGAATACAACCAGATCGCCACGGTGATGGGATCCGACCCGGAACTCGCCGAACGCGTCCGTACCCAGCTCGAGGAACGCAGCTAGTCAGCTAGCCGGCGGGCGAGATCGGGAGGCACCGGTCGGGACCGGGACGGACCGCCAGGAAGCGGTCGGCCTCCAACCGACGCGACTTCCCGATTTCACGGGACCAGGGTCCGTGCTGCGAGGCACGGGCCCTTTTTCATGCGCTTTGCGGCAGGGCGGGCACCGGCAGGTCACGAAAGAACATCGTGCGCGTGCGCGGCGCGAGGCGCTCGAGATCGAGCAGCACCAGGAAATCGATCGTGCCGAACGCGGCATCGATGGCCGGCGGACCGCACACTTCCGCGCCGAGCTTGAGGTAGCTCTGGAACAGCGGCGGCAGTTCGTTGCGTCCCGGCGGGCGCCGCGGCCAGCCGGGGATGTCGCAACTCATGCCGCTTTGCGGCGCGACCGAGTAATCGCGGCTGACGAAGCCCTCGCGTTTCAGCTGCTGCCACACGCTCATGCCGGTCACGGCGTCGCGCGTCGGCAGCGAGCAACAGCCGAACAGGTAGCGATGGCCGTTCCACAGCAGGTACGCCGCAATGCCGCGCCACAGCAGGTTGATGACCCGGCCGTTGCGATGCTCTGCAGCGACGCAGGCGCGGCCGATCTCAACGGCATCGCGCAGCATGGTCCGCGGCAGCCGACACAAGTCGAACTCCGCCTCGGCGTAAAAGCCGGCGTAGCCCTCCGCCATCGTGCCCGTCTGTAAGCGGTAACTGCCGACCACAGCGCCGCTGGACACGTGCTCGATGACGATGTGATGGAAGAGCTCGTCCCACGGATCGGCATCCAGGCCGGTGGCCCAGTTAGCCTCGAGCCCTTCCCCGAGCTCGCGATTGAACACCTCGAAACGCAATCGCTGCACGCGCTCGAGATCGGCCGGCGTGCGACCGAAGCGCAGTCGATACGAACCGGCGGTCCGGTCGAGCGGCGGCAGTCTTTCCGGTGAGACGGGGTAATGAGTAGCGGCCGTGGCGAACATGGCAAACCCGCAACATGAGCCTGCCGCGCACCCTAAGGCGCGCGCGTGACGGGTTGGTGACGGGGAAATTGCCGTTTCGTGCCAGGGTCAGACCTGTGCGGCCGAAAGGCACTCCGGTCCTCGGTTTCTCGATGAATTACCGGAATTGGGCGGATGGGCCGGGGAATGCTGACAACGGATACTGCACCTGTCAGCCGACGCGACACGAACCAGGAGGGTCATCATGCACACCGTCGTCATCACTTCCGGTTTCGACATCAGGATTCCGCAACAGGCGCGCGAGGCGCTCGGGCTGAAGCCCGGCCAGAGACTGAGGGTCGCGGCCTATTCGGGGCGCATCGAACTGGTGCCGGTCAAGCCCGCGATCGAGTGTCCAGGATTGTTCGGCGACGGGCTGGACCAGTCCGACACGCCGGGGCGGGGCGGTCCCGGTCCAGGCGAGGAACCGCGTTTTGCGTGAGGCTGTGCTCGGCATAAAATGCCGGCATGGTGGGAGGCGATCGGTTTCGGCTGGGGGATTGCGAGGTGGCGCCCGCAGACGGGACCGTGCTCGCGCCGCACGGCACGCAGCGCATCGGGCCGCGCGCCATGGCGCTGCTCTCGGTCCTGGCCGCGCGGCCGGGCAAGGTGTTCAGCCGCGAAGAGCTGATGAAGGAAGTCTGGTCGGGCCTCATCGTATCGGACGAAACGCTGTCCCGCTGCATCTCCGATCTGCGCCAGGCCCTGGGCGATAACCCGAGAGAACCACGGTACATCGAGACCCTGTCCCGGCGTGGTTACCGCCTGCTCGAAGCCCCGCAACCGCTCGAGGCTCAGCCTGCGGTCGAGGGCCCGGAACCGCTCGAGGCTCAGCCTGCCCCCGAGGGACCGCACCCGCTCGAGACACTACCACCGCTCGAGACCCAGACACTGCCAACCGAGGTCGACGGCCCGGGCGCGAACGCCGGATCCGGCCTCGCCGTGCCTGCGCCTGCTGCGACTCGACCCGGCCGCCTGCGGCCCTGGCAGGCCGCAGCCGTCGCGCTCGCCCTGGTCGCGGCCATCGCAGCCTGGGTGATCGCAGCCCGGCTGCCCGAGGCCGACCCGCCAACCGCAGCGGTGCCCCTGGCGGAAAACGGCCTCGCGGTACTGCCCTTCGCCAACTTCAGCGACGATTCCGAGCTGGAATATTTCAGCGACGGGCTCACAGAGGAGCTGCTCAATCGCCTGGTCGCGATCGACGCACTGGCGGTCGTGGCGCGCACCTCGTCGTTCGCCTTCAAGGGCGTCAACCGCGATGTGCGCGATATCGGCCGGACGCTCGGCGTGAGCTACGTGCTCGAGGGCAGCGTGCGCCGCCAGGACGAGCAGGTGCGCATCACGGCGCAGCTGATCGATGTGCGCAACGGTTTTCATCTTTTCAGCCGCGTCTATGAGCGCCCCTTCGCGGATGTCTTCGCCATCCAGGAACAGGTGGCGCTGGACGTGGGGGCCGCGCTGGAGCCGCGCCTCGCCGGGATCCTCGGCGGCATCACGCCCGTCGGCCAGGAGACCTCGCCCGAGGCGATGGACGCCTATCTTCTCGGCAAGCACCTGCAGCGCAAGCTGACGGTGGAGAGCCTGCAGCGCGCGGTGCTGCAGCTTCGCAAGGCCGTGGAGCTCGATCCACAGTTCGCGCGCGGCCACGCGGACCTCGCCACCACCGTGGCGCTGGCGACCATTTACGCCGACCGGCCCATGGCCGAGGCCCGCGACGAAATCGAGGCATCCATCGCCCGGGCGCTGGAATTGGACCCCGCGTCTTCTCCCGCCTGGCATGCGCGCGGCCTGCTGGCCTTCGGCGAGCAACGAATGGACGACGCGATCCAGGCGTTCGGCCGCGCGCACCAGCTCGACCCCAACAACGCGGGCGCGCTCGGCATGCACGGCCGCACCCTCTATGCGCAGGGTAACAACCGCGAGGCCGCCGAACTGACCCGCCGGGCCTTGCAGAAAGACCCCCTCAACGCTGGCCTGATCCACAACCACGCGGCGATCCTCACGCAGCTGGGTGAGTTCAGCGAGGCCGAGCGATGGCTGCGGCGCGCGATGGAAATGGAGCTCGGCAGCCATGACCTGAACACCGTGTGGACGATGGCCGGCCTCAAATACGTGGCCGGCGCCCACCGGGAAGCGGTGCACTGGTACGAACTGGGCATCGAGCACGGCAACCAGCACAGCCTGGTGCGCACGCAACTCGGCTGGGCGCTCCTCGAGCTCGGCGAGTTCGACCGGAGCCTGCCCTGGATCGAAGAAGGGCTGGCCAAGGCCGCGGACCCGCTGGGACAACTCGACAGCCTGCTCGCCTGGCACTATTTCCAGGGCGACGTCGAAGGCGCGGTGACGTGCGTTCGCAGCTACGACGAACGCTACCCCGGGCACGTGAAAATGCCGGCGTACCGCGCGTTCGCGGCGCTGTTGCAGGGCGATGCGGCGACCGCCATCCGCGAGTACGAATCGCTGGCCGGGCTGGATTCGGAACGGCTGCACAACCCCTGGGACAAGATGTTCGGCCACTGGCACGCGCTGCACCTGGCGCGGGCCAGGCAACTCGCCGGCGAGCATGAGGCCGCCGAACTGACCCTTGCGGAGGCGGAACGGCGCCTCGCGATCTACGCGCGGCAGACCGGCATGCCGGCGATGGTCTCTTATTACCGGGCGGCCATCGCGAGCCTCCGTGGGGATCGCGAGCTGGCCTTCGAGCACCTCGACCATGCCTACCGGGCCGGCTGGCGACGTCACGCGCAGGTGCGGCACGGCCCCCTGTTCACGATGCTCCACGGGGACGCACGCCTCGACACGATGCTGACCGCCGTACAACAAAACTTGTCAGGTCAGCGGGCCGCCCTCACGCCGTAAGGCGGATCATCGTTTTCTCAGGACTTTCTCAGGACTTTCCGGCCCCCGGGTGAGGAGGATCGGGTGTGCGCGACACATCGGCTCCCCGTTGCCAACCAAGAGGGCACCCCGTTGAACGACAAGACCCCCTGGACCCGGATCCTGTTCGGACTGCCGACGCTGCTGCTGCTGGCGTTGGCGCTCAAGGCCTGCGGCGGAGATTCCCGCCAGGATGACGGCACCGAGAACCGCCCCCCGACGGCCAACGCCGGCCCGGACCAGACCGCGCCACTGAACGCCACCGTCCAGCTGGACGGCTCGGGGTCCACCGATCCGGACGGAGACGCCCTCGGATACAGATGGCGCCTGCTCGAGCGGCCCGCCGGCAGCCAGGCCGCCCTCTCCGAGGCCACGGCCGTCCAGCCGAGCTTCGTCGTCGACCTGGCCGGCAGCTACACCGCCGAGCTGGTGGTCGACGACGGGGTACTGGACTCGGCGCCCGACACCGTGCGCATCGATACCCTCAACTCCGCGCCGGTGGCCGACGCCGGGCCGGACCAGACCGTGACCCTCGGCGCGCTCGTGCAGCTCGACGGCTCGGCCTCGAGCGACCCGGACAGCGACCCGCTGAGCTACGCCTGGACCGTGCTGGAGCGTCCCCCCGGCTCCGCCGCCAGTCTCGACAACACCGCCATCGTCAACCCGGTGTTCACCGCCGACCAGCCCGGCGCCTACCGCGTGCAGCTCATCGTCAGCGACGGGCAGCTCGAGAGCACCGCCGATCACGTGATCGTCTCCACCGCCAACTCCGCGCCGGTCGCCGAGGCCGGCCCGGACCAGTCTGCGTTGCTGGGCGAGACCGTCACCCTCGACGGCAGCGGCTCGTTCGACGCCGACGGCGACGCGCTCAGCTATGCCTGGTCCCTGCTCAGCCGGCCCGCCGGCAGCACCGCCGCCCTCGCCGGCCCCGAGACCCCGACGCCGAGCTTCACCGCCGATGCCGAGGGCCTGTTCGTGGCCCAGCTGATCGTCAACGACGGCCAGCTCGACTCCGCGCCCGACACGACCACCGTGGAAGTCGCCGTTCCGCCGCCGCCGAACGAACCGCCGGCCATCACGTCCACGGCCGTCACGACCGGCACGGTCGACCAGCCCTACGGTTACACCGTCACGGCCAGCGACCCGGACGGCGATGCCCTGTCGTTCAGTCTCAGCATCCGGCCCGAGGGCATGACCATCGGGGCCACCAGCGGCGTGATCACCTGGACGCCCAACGCCGCCGGCGACTTCATCGTCACCGCGGTGGTCGAGGACGGCCGCGGCGGCAGCGACAGCCAGACATTCACCATCACCGTCGGCGAAGGCAGCGGTGGTGGTGGTGGCGGCGGCGGTCCTGGCGGGATCCCCCCCAGTCCGGCCGATGTCGCGCCGCCGCTGCCCGCCACCACGACGAGCCCGGTGGCGACGTCTATCGAGTTTCTCTACACCGGCACTGACCCGATCCAGACCGGTGTAAGCGCAGGCACGATCGAGCCGAGGCGTGCCGCGGTCATACGCGGTCGGGTGCTGACCCGCGAAGGCGAGCCCCTGCCCGGCGCCCGCATCACGATCAAGGACCATCCGCAGTTCGGTCAAACGCTGTCGCGCGCGGATGGTGCGTTCGACCTCGCCGTCAACGGCGGCGGGTTTTTGACCATCGACTATACGCTGGATGGTTATCTCCCCTCCCAGAGAAAAATCCCGGTTCCATGGCAGGACTTCGTGCATGCCCCTGATGTCGTGTTGATCCCGCTCGACGAAAACGTGACGGTCATCGATCTCGCATCCCTGTCCGATATCGCGGTCGGATCCGGCAGCGTCGTCGAAGACGAGGACGGCCGTCGACAGGCTCGCGTGCTGTTCGAGCCTGGCACGAGCGCCGAGATGATCCTGCCGGACGGCAGCCGCGTGCCGCTCGAGAGCCTCAGCTTCCGTGCGACCGAGTATACGGTCGGCGCCACCGGGCCGGCCGCCATGCCCGGTGACCTGCCCGGCAACGTCGCGTACACCTATGCGGTCGAACTCTCCGCCGATGAAGCTCTGGCCAGCGGCGCGACCCGGGTCCAGTTCGACAGGCCGGTCGCCTTCTACGTCGACAATTTCCTCGAGTTCCCGGTCGGCAGCGCAGTTCCGATGGGCTATTACGATCGGGAAAAGGCCGCCTGGGTGCCGTCTGATGACGGCGTCGTGATCGAAGTCGTCGGCGCCACGGACGGTCTCGCTGATATCGATATCGACGGCAATGGCCTCGCGAACACTGCCGAGGAACTCACGGCGATCGGTCTCGATAACGCCGAAAGGCAGCGAGTCGCGACTCTCTACGGGCCGGGCACCACGCTGTGGCGCGTCGAAATCGATCACTTCACGCCATGGGACTGCAACTGGCCCTATGGCCCGCCCGACGATGCGGTGCCTCCGCCGCCCTTGCGCTTCCAGGATGAGCCGGATCCCGAGTGCGGTAACGAAGTCGACGGGTCGATTATCGAATGCCAACGGCAGGTCCTTGGCCAGCGCATCGGCGTCCCGGGCACGCCTTTTACGCTGAACTACCGTAGCTCCCGTACGGAAGGCCGGGTGGCGGAACGGACCTTCGACATCCCGCTCAGCGGCGGCAGCGTGCCCGATAGCCTGCGGCGAATCGAAGTGACGGTTGGTATCGCCGGACGGCAGATCCGAACCGCATACCTCGCTGAGCCGAATCTGGAGCATACGTTCACATGGGACGGACTCGATGCCTACGGACGGAAGGTGCAGGGCCAGCAGCGTGCGACTGTCGAGGTGGCCTATGTCTACGGTGCCGTATACTTGGAGCCTTCCGAGTTCGCCCGCAGCTTTGCCCGAGTCACGTCCACCGGGGTCGCCATAGGCGGCCGGCGGGGAGCGCTCGAGATCCGCCTGACCCGCAAGAGCCACAAGCTCCTCGGCACCTGGGATGAAAGCAAGAACAGCCTGGCCGGCTGGTCCATCAGTGCCCAACATGCCTATGACCCGGTCCGCCGGATGCTGCATCGCGGCGATGGTCGCACGCGGGTCGGCGGCACGCCGCGCTTCCAGGCGGTCAGGAGCTCGGTGGATGTCAGCGCAGTGGCCGTGGCCCCGGATGGCACGATCTATTTCAGCGACCGAAATCGAGTACGGCGAGTCCTGCCTGACGGCGAAGTCGAAACCGTGGCCGGCACCGGTAGTCAGGGGTTCTCGGGCGATGGTGGCCCGGCGACGAGTGCGACACTCTGGTCGCCCTCCGGTATCGCACTTGACGAGCAGGGCGGCTTTTACATTGCAGACCTCGGCAATCACCGTGTCAGGTATGTCGATCCGGCGGGCATCATCCGTACAGTGGCGGGAACCGGTGTCCAGGGTTTTTCAGGAGATGGCGGACCCGCGATCGAGGCGCAGCTGCTTGCTCCCGACGCTGTCGTCCTGGCTCCGGATGGCGGGCTGTACATCGCTGACCGCAACAACCACAGTATCCGCCAGGTGACACCGGACGGCATCATCCAGACCATTGCGGGCGGAAACGGGCGCGGCGATTCAGGGGATGACGGCCCGGCGACCGCGGCACAACTCAACTTTCCCCGGGGCGTCGCGGTGGCGCCCGACGGCAGTGTCTATATTGCCGACACCAACAACAGCCGAGTCCGTCGTGTCTCGAGCGACGGCACCATCACGACCGTGGCCGGCATCGGCAACATCGGCGGCCGCCTTCAAGGTGATGGGGGTCTCGCCACGGAAGCAGAGGTTGAAGACCCCGTCGAACTGATGTTCGCTTCGGACGGGAGCCTCTACATAGCGCAGATGAGCGGGGCCGACAACCAGGGCGCGGTCCGACGCCTGTGGCCCGACGGCACCATCACGACCGTCGCTGGCCGTGGCGACATGTCGCTCGGCTTCGTATTTGGTGCCGCACTCGACCCCGACGGCGATGTCTACATCGCACACAGCAGCGGAAGGAATATCCTGAAGGTCGTGCAGCCGCTGTCGCGTTTCTCGGGAGACAACATCCTGCTGGCTGCGCAGGACGGCGGGCTGGTCTATGAATTCGCGCCCACGGGAGTGCACCTTCGGACCCTCGACGCGATGACGGGCGCCATCCGCTATGAGTTCTCCTACGATGACGCTGGCCGCCTCGTGACGATCACTGATGCTTTCGGCAATGAGACCGTGGTGGAACGCGACGGCACGGGCATGCCGGTTGCGATCATTGCGCCCTACGGTCAGCGTACCGAGTTGTTTGTCGGTGCTTCCGGCAATCTCGAACGCGTCGTCGCGCCGGATGGTCGCGAGGTCCGGGCCCAGTATGCCTCGGGCGGCCTGATGACCGGCTTTACTGATCCCGCGTCGAACACATCGGTCTATGGATACGACACACTCGGCCGGCTGGTCAGCGCCCAAAACGGCGCCGGTGATGTGCAGACCTTCGCCCGGAGGGAACTGCCGAACGGATTCGAAGTTGTCCGTACCTCGGCGACGGGGCTGGAGACAACTTATCGGGTTGAGCGCCTGGATACCGACGCGCGGATGTTTACTACGACAGCGCCGAGCGGCGCAAGTGCGTCAGTCGAGCTTCGGCCAGACGGCAGCCAGGTTAGCGTACTCCCGGATGGCACGGTGATCCGCAACGTGCCGCAATCCGACCCGCGCTTCCGAATGCAGGCTCCGCTCCCGGGTTTGACGATCACGACGCCAGCCGGCCGCACGCATGAACTGCGTGTCGATCGGGACGTGAACCTCAACATCCCCGGCGATCCGTTCAGTATCGCTACGCTCGAAGAAACCATCATGGTCGACGGGCGCGAGTACTCCAGCCGATATGATGGCGCGACAAGGACCTTTACGACGACAGCGCCAAGCGGCAGGCAGGCGACGAGCACCCTCGACCAGTTCGGACGTGTCGTAGCGCAACGGCATGGCATGCTGGCTGAGGTGGAATACACCTATGACACGCTCGGACGGCTCACGGGAGCGAGTACGGGGTCGGGCGCGGAAGTCCGCTCGGCAAGCTTCCTATACGGGCCGCAAGGGTTGCTTGCTTCGGTCGTCGATCCCGAAGGACGGCGAGCCGAGTATGTACGTGACACGGTCGGTCGCATTACAACGAAAATTCTCTCGGACGATCGAGAAATTGCGTTCGAATACGATGCGAACGGCAATATCGCAACGATCACGCCTCCCGGCCGTCCGGGTCACTCGTTCGAGTATGGCCCGACAAACCTTCTAGCAGCATATCGGCCACCGGGTATCGGCCTCAGTGGACACGATACGACTTTTGCTCACGACGCTGATCAGAGAATAGTGAGCCGGAGGTATCCAAACTTGGAGGACGTGTCGATCAGCTACGACCCTCACAGCGGACTACTTGCATCAGTAACCGTGTCCGAAGGCAGCTTTTCGTTCAGTCACGACTCTGCTGAGCGCGTGACATCGATTACGACACCAAGCGGCGGCACACTGACAACACTGTTCGATGGTGCTCTATGGACCGGCGCTGCATGGAACGACGCCGTCGCCGGCAACGTCAGCCTCACGCACGATGAAAATTTCCGAATCACCTCCGTCGCCGTAGGCGACACAAGCGTGAACTACTCGTATGACGAAGACGAACTGCTGGTCCAGGCTGGCGAACTGGTATTGACGCGCGACACTCATGGCCAGATCTCGAGCGCGCTGCTTGGCGGTGTTTCAGAGGCGTTTACTAGAAACGACTTTGGAGAAGTGAGGAGCTACAACGCCGCGCATAACGGTACGTCGCTGCTCTCAATTGACCTCACTCTGGATCGTCTCGGCAGGACGACCCAGAAAACCGAGTCGATAGATGGCGTTACGTCCAGCCACGCCTACACGTACGACCTGGCTGGCCGTCTGACTTCGGTGTCGGTCGACGGGGCAACACGCACATACGCGTACGATAGTAACGGAAACAGGCTCAGCGGGCACGATGGCACGACATACACTTATGATGACCAAGACCGCTTGCTGTCGGCGTCGACTCCATCGGGAGTGGTGACTTACCAGTACGATGCGCGTGGTGACCTGATTCGAAAGAGTCTTGATGGGACAGCGACGAGCTACGCTTATGACGCGCTTGGGAATCTGAGATCCGTGGAGCTGCCGGACGGGCGTCTAATCGAGTACAAGACCGATGCTTTAAATCGGCGGATTGGCAAGACGATAGACGGAACCTTGGTAAAGGGCTTTCTGTATCTCGACGGCTTGAAGCCAATTGCGGAACTCGACGGAACCGGGTCAATCATGAGCCATTTTGTTTACGCGGGCGCGGTCAACGTACCTGCATACATGATCAGGGCCGGCGCGACATATCGCCTGATTACCGACCAGATCGGTAGTGTGCGACTGGTCGTTGATATTGGCACTGGCACGATCGTACAACGCCTCGATTATGACGAGTTCGGTAACGTTTTGCGTGATACTGCGCCGGGATTTCAACCTTTTGGATTCGCAGGCGGGCTTTACGATCCGGATACAACTCTCGTGCGATTCGGCGCGCGCGACTACGACTCTTCAGTGGGAAGATGGACCTCCAAGGATCCGATTCTGTTCCTCGGCGGCCAGACTAATCTTTACGTGTACGCGATGAATGATCCGGTGAATCGAGTCGACCCAGCCGGTCTGTGGTCTTTCAATAAGGTATTTGACAAGCTCTTCGATTTCGCCGCAGCAACTAAGAAATTCTACGATAAGATTTCTGCGCCGACCGAAAAAGGTAAGAAATATATCGAGAAGGCTAACGAAGTTGCTGAAGACAGCATCAGCATTAGAGAAACGCTGGACGATCCCACGCTGATTAAAGGACGGAAGGCTCTCAAGATTTTCCAGTGCGTTCTCGATTATCTTCCTCCCATTCCGTTCTTGGGTTCGAGCCCGTTCAAGGAAGATCCGGTCGCCATGACTCTCGAGCAAGTCGATGACCTTGGCGACGAGTTCTACGGCAGCAAGAATCTCGAGGCCGAGCCCGCGCCGGAAACAGCTCCCATAGGGTATCCCGGCTATACGGAGGAGGACCTCAAGAAACCAGGCAAGAACTTGCTGCTGGAGGCGCTGGAAACAGGATCCTGGTCGAGCTTCAAGTGATGGTGGAACGCATGCCCCTGTTGGGCAGCCCTGGAGTCTCCGCCCTCTTCCCCTCCATCAGCCCCGCATCACCGCGGGTATCGACACTGAGCCGCACCCGCGGCTCGGTGGCGAGCCCTGCAGGCAGATCCCCCCGGAACAACTGGTGTTCACCAAGCCACAGCCATGCTCAGCTTGATCGCGTTGTCGCCCGTGACGGCGTCGGCGCGGGAACGCGCCTCGTGCCAGTTCCATTGCATGGACAGCTGCGGGTTCACGTCCGGCGCGACGGCCGCGACCATGCGCGACAGGTCGAGACGCACGTCCAGGCGGTGCTTCTGCTGGCCGATCTCGGGCATGAACCACATCGGGTCGGCGCTGTGCGACCAGTTGGCGCTCAGCGAGACGGCCGGAAGGTGACGTGTCAGGGACATCTTCGCCATCCAGTAAGCGTCGCTATCGCCGGCGTAAGCGCCGACCGCACCCGAGCGCGCGGAGAGGTCCCAGGACGGCGCATAACGCATCGCCACCAGGGCTTCCGTGCTCCAGTCGCCGTGCGCCCTGCGATGGCTCAGGCCGAATTCATAGCTGGCGTCGATCTCCTGGTGCAGCGTCGCCTCGCCGCCGCCGGGATCGATGACGGAGAAGAGCAACTCGGTCTGGTATTCCGAACTGTGCCAGGCGAGCGCCACGCCCCAGGTGGCCGCCGCCAGTTCACTGTAGCGGGGATCGGAGGTCCGCACGTGGCAATCGCGCCCCGTGACGTGCATCGCCGGCGCGGCCGCGGCGCTGCCGTCCGGCAGCGACACCTGCAAGGTGCCGCGCAAGGCGCAGTCGAGCGCCAGTCGCGAATCCGCCGTGGCGTCGCCGGCACCCCATTGCAGGGCGAGGCTGGCGAGACCGGGAGACCATTCCAGCTTCGCCAGCTGGCGCTGCTGCTCGACGATAGCGCGATCGGTCTGCCATACGTCGCGCGCCTCCGCCCGGAACTTAAGCGCCAGCGGGGAACCGGCCACCACCGGCAGCCGCATGCGCAGCTCCTGGCCGAAGCGCTGGCCGCCGAAGCGCTTGGGTCGTGCTGTCGGGTTCGCGAACACGTCGCCTGGCTCGAGCATGTACGTCGCGTGGTAGCGCAGCGGCGCAGAGTCGTCGCCGATCCCGACGCGGCCGGCCAACAGTGGATCGCCGCGCGTGTCGACCAGCGGCAATGCCCCGTCGATACCGATCTCGACGCCGCTCGCGAGCGCGGCCGGACCCGGGCGGGCCGGCCCGGCGGACTGGGTCGATGCGCAAGCCGACAGCAGCGCTGCCGCCATCAAGGCCGTTGCCCGCAATCGCACCGTGAGCTCAAGCACGTCCTCTCCCGTCGCAAGCCAGGTTGCCAGGTCGCAGCGGCATTGAACCGCTGCGACCATTGCACCTTTTCTAGCGCGTCCCGTCCGTGACTTATGTCAGGTTAACAGAGGACCGCGACGGGATAAAAAACGCCGTCCCTCGAGCGATCCTCGTCACGGTGGACGATGACGCTCGAGGGACGGCGCTGCACGGCATCAACCAGCGGGCATCAGGGCGCCTGCACGACGATCCGCTTGCCGGCCGAAGCCGCCGGGCCGAATTTCACCGTGAAGAAGGGCGCGTCCGGGTCGGGCCCGACCAGCAAATCGACGAACGACTCGCCGCCGGTGTAGACGTCGCCGCGCAGCGTGGCCTCGGCCCGTACTCGCAGGTAGCCGAGCTGCTGTCCCGGTATCCCGCAGCCCAACTCAGCCGTGGCGCGGTCCGTGGTCGCGTCGAAATCAGGCCCGCAGAACACCATCTTCAGGAAGCTGAAGCGGACCCGGCCTTTCTCCGCGCGTTCCCATGCGCCAAATCCGGTGCTCCCGGTGATGTTCAGCGGGGCAAACGGCACCGGGTTGGCATGCAGCGAGCTGTTGGTCTCGGTCAGGGTGCCCTTGGCATGGAACGTGAGGAACTCCATGAACGGCGGCGGCGCGGGCGGCGCGCCGGACGACGCTTCCGGAAAGCTGACTTGCACCAACCAGGTGCCGACCGGATCGTTACCCTGGTTCCCGGCCTCTGCACCGGGCATGTAGCCCGCCAGCAAGGCCCCGCACAAGATCGCCGCCAGGCAATGATTCTTCAGCATCACAACATCCCTCTTGTATTAAGTGTTTTTTGGTCACGGGCAGACTCGGCCCTTAAACCTGAACGCGACATCGCGACGGGAATCCCGACACGGTCTGCAAAGGGACGGTTGCCGGGATGAGGGGCGAACCCATCACCCGTTTGCCGGAACAGCCGCACGACGGTGAGCCCGGCGCTCTCGACCAGGCGATGGCGCTCCTGTACCGCGACCTGCACGGCGTGGCCGTCCGGGTGCTCAGGGATCGCTACGGCAGGGGCCTCCCCGGGGCAACGCTCGAGCCCGCGGCGCTGGTGAACGAGACGTACCTCGGCCTGTTGCGCCAGCGGTCGGGATACCGGAATCGCCGCCATTTCATCGCCATTGCGAGCCGCGTGATGCTCCGGGTGCTCGCCGATCATGAGCGCGGCAAGAAACGCCAAAAGCGCGGCGGAGACCAGTTGCGCGTGACTTTCACGGGCGTCGCTGAGGAACTGGTGACCGTCGATACCACCACCATCGACGAGTTCGCTGCGGCGTTGGACCGGCTCGAGGCGCTTGATGAGCGGTCGGCCGAGGTCGCCCGCCTGCATTTCGTATGGGGTTGCGGTCTCGAGGAAGTGGCGACCCTGCTGGGGCTTTCTACACGCACCATCGAGCGCGATGTCCGCTTCGCAAGGGCCTGGCTGGCCGAGGCCCTGGCGGAGGACTCCGCATGAGTCCCGAGGTCTTCGCCGAGGTGCGCGCGCTGTTTGACCGGGTGGACGAACTCGAGCCGGCGGACAGGGAGCGCACACTGGAGCGGGAATCACTGGGCCGACCCGAAGTCGTGGCAGACGTTCGCCGGTTACTGGGCTGCGAGGGCGACCGGCTGGCGGCGGTCGAGTCGGTGTTGAACGCTGCGCTGTCGGCGGGGAAGGATCGGATGGCGGGTCCCTACCGGCTCGAGTCGATGCTGGGCGAGGGCGGAATGGGCGAAGTGTGGCTTGCGGAACAGTCCGCGCCGATCCGCCGCAAGGTGGCGATCAAGATGATCAAGGCCGGCATGGACACGCGCCAGGCCGTTGCGCGCTTCGAGGCAGAGCGGCAGGCGCTGGCCACGTTGTCCCACCCCGCGATTGCGGCGGTTCTGGATGCCGGGGAAACCACGCTCGGACGACCTTACTTCGTGATGGAGTATGTCGAAGGAATGCCGCTGGACCGGTATTGCGACGCACACCGGCTCGGCCTCCGCGCCCGGCTGCGACTTTTCCTGCGGGTCTGCGAGGGAGTCCAGCATGCGCACAATAAGGCGCTGATCCACCGTGACCTGAAGCCGGCCAATATTCTCGTCATGACGCAGGAGCACGGCGCCCAGCCCAAGATCATCGATTTCGGCGTCGCCATGGCGATCTCGGCGGACGCCGGGACGAGCTCGAAGCTCACCGAGGCCGGCCTCCCGGTGGGGACGCCTGAATACATGAGTCCAGAGCAACTCGGCGGCGCCGGCGCTGTCGATACGCGAACCGATGTGTATTCGCTCGGCGTGACATTGTGCGAACTGGTGACCGGCTGCCTGCCGCAGCACCACCGACCGGGCGGCCCCTCGACCGGCGGCGACCTGGACCGGATCATCCTCAAGGCCATCGACCCGGATCCCGAGCGGCGCTACGAGTCACCCCGGGCCTTCGCGAAAGACATCGAGCGTTTCCTGGCGGCTCGCCCGGTGATCGCGAGGACGCTTAAGGCTGCCTGTCTTGTCTAGCGATCGAGCAACGCCAGCAACTCCGCCGTCTTCGCCTCCATCAGCGCCGCGTCCCCGCGACTCTCGACATTGAGCCGCACCAGCGGCTCGGTGTTCGAGGCGCGCAGGTTGAAGCGCCAGTCGGCGAATTCCATCGACAGCCCGTCGGTGCGGTCTAAGGTCACGGCCTCGTCGGCATAGGCCGCCTCGACCGCCGCCAGCACCGCGGGCGGGTCGGCGATGGAGCGGTTGATCTCGCCGGAGGCCGGGAACGCCGCCATGCGCTCCTCGACCAGCGCCGAGAGCGGGCGGCCGGCGCGGGAGACGAGCTCGGCCACCAGCAGCCACGGGATCATGCCCGAGTCGCAGTAGGCGAAGTCGCGGAAATAGTGATGCGCGCTCATCTCGCCGCCGTACACCGCGTCCTCGAGGCGCATGCGCTCCTTGATGAAGGCATGCCCGGTCTTGGACATGATGGGCACGCCGCCGCCCTGCTCCACCATGTCGATGGTGTTCCACGTCAGGCGCGGGTCGTGCACGATCTTCGCGCCGGGGTGCTTCAACAGGAACGCCTCGGCCAGCAGGCCGACGATGTAGTAGCCCTCGATGAAGCGGCCGGTCTCGTCGAACAGGAAACAGCGGTCGTAGTCGCCGTCCCAAGCGATGCCGAAGTCCGCACCGCTGGCGACGACGGCCTCGGCCGTGACGGCGCGATGCTCGGGCAACAAAGGATTGGGCACGCCGTGCGGGAAGGTGCCGTCGGGTTCGTGCTGCAGGCGGACGAAGTCGAAAGGGAGGCGCTTCTCGAGCCGGTCGATGACCAGCCCTGCCCCGCCGTTGCCCGCGTTGACGACCAGTTTCAGCGGCTTTAGCGCGGCGACCTCGACGTAGCCGAGCAGGTGTTCGATGTAGGCGTCGTGCACATCGACCTCGGTGTGGCGCCCCCGCTTCGGCGTCGCCTCGAAGCGCCCGCGCTCGGTGCGTTCCTCGATCTCCTTCAAGCCGGAGTCGCCGCTGATCGGCTTCGACTGCTCGCGCACGAACTTCATGCCGTTCCAGTCCGGCGGGTTGTGGCTGGCCGTCACCATGATCCCGCCGTGCACGTCGAGGTGGCTGGCCGCGAAATACGCCATCTCCGTGCCGCACAGACCGATGTCCTGCACGTCCACCCCTGCGTCCATGAGCCCCTCGGCCAGGGCCCGGGACAGCGCGGGCGAGGACAGGCGCACATCGTGCCCGATCACCACGCGGCGCGGGCCGATCACCGCAGCATAAGCGCGGCCGATGCGCCGCGCGATGTCCGGGTTGAGGTCGTCGGGGAGGCGGCCGCGGACGTCGTAGGCTTTGAAGCAGTTCATGTGTTTCATCCGGTATTGAGGACGGCCGCCGAGTCGGAACGGGGATGATTCGGAACGGGTCCAATCCTCGGCGAGTTCAGGGACTATTCCAGCGCAGGGCATTCTAGCAATCTCGATGAACGGAGGTGGCTTTTGGTGTCGGCGCTGGCGGTGCTACTGTCTCACCGCGTGGGGAGTCCGTTGCCGGAGGTGAGCGATGACGACAAACACTGTGAGCCTGGCAGATGCCAAGGCACGGTTAAGTGAGCTCGTCGAACGGGCGCGGTCAGGCGAAATCGTCGTCATCACTCGGCGTGGCCGGCCGGTGGCGCGGCTTACGAGCGCAAGTCCAGCGCGCAAGCCTGTCGACCTGGAGACGCTCACCGGAGTCATCGATCCGATGCCGCGCCAAGCTGAATCAACGGGGAGGTTCATCGGCAAACTGCGCGGGGATGCACGTTACTGATCTGTGCGAGGACGCGCGTTGCTGGAGCGCTATCTCAAGACGAGCGCGACGAATTTCCGAGCTCCACGGCTCAACCGCGCCCGTAGGTGTCCTCGAAGCGCACGATGTCGTCCTCGCCGAGGTAGGAGCCGGACTGCACCTCGATGAGATGCAGCGGCATCTTGCCGGGGTTCTCGAGGCGATGCGTCGTGCCCATGGGGATGTAGGTGGACTGGTTCTCGCCGAGCAGGAAGGTCTGTTCGCCGCAGGTCACCTTGGCCGTGCCGGAGACGACGATCCAGTGCTCGGCGCGATGGTGGTGCATCTGCAGTGAGAGCTGTGCGCCCGGGTTCACGGTGATGCGCTTGACCTGGAAGCGGTCGCCGTTGTCTACGCTGTCGTAGCTGCCCCAGGGACGGAACACTTCGCGGTGCAGGCTGGTCTCGTAGCGGCCGTCTTTTTTCAGGCGCTCGACGAGTTGCTTCACTTCCTGGACGCGGTCGCGCGGTGCGACGAGCACGGCGTCCTTGGTCTCGACCACCACGCAGTCGGCGAGGCCGACGGCGGCGACGAGGCGGCTCTCGGCGTAGAGATAGCAGCGCTGCGTGTCTTCCATCAGCACGTCGCCGACCGTGACGTTGCCGGCGGGATCGGCGTCGCAGGCGTCATGCAGGCTGGCCCAGCTGCCGACGTCGCTCCATCCGGCGTCGAGCGGCACGACCCAGGCGTACTCGGTTTTTTCCATGACGGCGTAGTCGATGGAGTCGGAGGGGCAGGCTTCGAAGGCGTCGCGATCGACGCGGGTGAAATCGAGATCGTTCTTGGCGGCGGCGATGGCGGCGACGCACTGGGTGACGATTTCGGGGCGGTGATTGCGCAGCTCTTCGATGTAGCGGCCGGCGCGGAACATGAACATGCCGGAGTTCCAGAAGTAATCGCCCGAGGCGACGTATTTCTCGGCGAGCGCGGGGTCGGGTTTTTCGACGAACTGTTCGACGGCGGCGGCGCCGTTGCGCGCGGCGGCGCGGATGTAGCCGTAGCCGGTTTCCGGGCGGTCGGGGACGACGCCGAAGGTGACGAGCTTGTCCTCGGCGGCGAGCCGGGCGCCGACTTGCAGTGCGGCGCGGAATGCTTCGGCGTTGCGGATCACGTGGTCGGCCGGGAGGACGAGGAGAATCGGGTCGTCGCCCTGCTCGCGGTCCTGCAGGGCGGCCGCGGCGGCAAGCGCGACGGCCGGGGCCGTGTTGCGCCCGGCGGGCTCGAGCAGGATGGCCGCGGGGTCGACGTCGATCTGGCGCAGCTGTTCGGCGACGAGGAAGCGGTGTTCCTCGTTGCAGACGATGATCGGGTCCGCGACGCCGTCGAGGCCTTCGAGCCGGCGCAGTGTCGCCTGGAGCATGGTGTCCTTGCCGACCAGCGGCAACAGCTGCTTGGGGTAGAGCTGGCGCGACAGCGGCCAAAGCCGAGTGCCGGAGCCGCCCGAGAGGATGACGGGCACGATCATGCGGATGTCCTTTACTGTTTCGGGTCGGACCGCAGCAAGCTGCTGATCTAAATGGAATATGTCTGAAAATATGGCCGGATTTTGCGCTTAGAAGTGTGATTCAGGCCCGAAAAATTCATTCTAACGCTTGCCTTGTCGGCTATTCGGCCTGGCTTGGAGCCGGCTGGAACTCCCGTTAGAACGCGATTTTGCACCCGATTTTTCGCCTCTAAGGCTCGTATGAGCCTGTTTTTGGATGAAAAATAATTCTAACTCAATAACTTATCACGGTCCGACCCGCCGCGGTCGCCGCGGCCGATGCCGTAGTAGGTGAAGCCGAAGCGGCGGACGAAATCGGGGTCGAAGACGTTGCGGCCGTCGAAGATGACCGGCTCGGTCAGCGCATCCTTGATGGCATCGAAATCCGGGCTGCGGAATTCCATCCATTCGGTGATCACGACCAGGCAATCGGCGCCCTCGAGCGCCGCCTCCGCCGACTTGCACAGCACGAGGTCACCACGGTCGCCGTAAATGCGGTGCGTCTCCTCGCGCGCCTGCGGATCATAGGCCCGCACCTTGGCGCCAGCATCCCAAAGCGCTTCCATGAGCACGCGGCTCGGCGCTTCACGCATGTCGTCGGTGTTCGGCTTGAACGCCAGTCCCCACAACGCAATCGTCCGACCGGCCAAAGACTCGCCATAGTGCGCGCTGATCTTGTCAAACAGCACCTGCTTCTGGCGCGCATTCACGGCCTCGACCGCCTCCAGCAACTGCGCCGGATGACCCGCCTGCCGCGCCGAATGCGCCAGCGCAGTGACGTCCTTGGGGAAGCACGAACCGCCATAGCCCGCGCCGGGATAAATGAAGTGATAGCCGATGCGCGGGTCGGAGCCGATGCCGAGTCGCACATGCTCTATGTCGGCGCCGAAACGCTCGGCGAGGTTGGCGAGCTCGTTCATGAAGCTGATCTTGGTGGCAAGCATCGCATTCGCCGCGTACTTGGTCAGCTCAGCCGAGCGGATGTCCATCGCGATGAGCCGATCCTGCTGGCGGTTGAACGGCTCGTAAAGCAGGCGCAGCAACTCGGTGGTGCGCGGATTGTCCGTGCCGACGATGATGCGGTCCGGCCGCATGAAGTCGTCTACCGCGGCGCCTTCCTTGAGAAACTCCGGGTTGGACACGACGTCGAAATCGATACTCGCGCCGCGTTCCTCCAGCGTCCTGGCGATCTCCGCCTTGACCTTGTCCGCCGTGCCGACCGGTACCGTCGACTTGTCGACCACGACGCGATAATCCTCCATCGACTCGCCGATGGACCGCGCCACCGCGAGCACGTATTGCATGTCGGCCGAGCCGTCCTCGTCGGGCGGCGTGCCGACGGCGATGAACTGGAACAGTCCGTGCGCCACCCCGACTTTCACGTCCGTCGTGAACTTCAGTCGTCCCGACTCGCGATTGCGCGCCACGACCGCGGTGAGTCCCGGCTCGAAGATCGGAATCTCGCCGGCGTTGAGCCGATCGATCTTGTCCTGGTCGATGTCGACACACACCACCTGGTTGCCCACGTCCGCCAGGCATGCGCCTGTCACCAGGCCCACATAGCCCGAGCCAAAAATCGTGATCTTCACAATGGTTCCCTTTGTGTTTTCGCGGGTCGGACCCGAGCAAGTTGCTGATCCACCGACATTATCCGCAAAAATTTACCCGGATTTCGACCTTAGAAGCGTGATTCAGGCCGAAAAAATGCATTCTAAGGCAACAACAGGTCGGACACCCGCCTCGCCTGAATCTGCGAACTGCATCCACAACCCGCCGGCGCCAAACCCTTACGATGCACCCATGACTGCAGCACGCCTCCAAATGGACTTAGAGGACATCCCGCCGTTCTTCCTCGGCCGGCAACCCATTCTCGATCGGCGCGGCACGACCGTGGCCTACGAGCTGCTGTTCCGCCCGAGCAACGACAACGGCGTAGTGGTCACCGACGACCGCGCCGCCACTGCCGCCGTCATCGCACATGCCTTCAGCGACCTGGGGATCGACGCGGCCCTCGGCGGATGCCAGGGCTTTATCAACTTCGACGCCGAGCTGCTGTTGTCGGACGTGCCTGAACTGCTGCCGGCGGAGAGCATCGTCATCGAGATCCTCGAGACCGTCGAGATCACGCCGCAAATCCTCGAACGCTGCCATGCCCTCAAGCGCCAGGGCTTCCGCTTCGCGCTCGACGACGTGACCCGCCCGGACGAATTGCCCGAAGACGTGCTCGAGCTGATCGACATCGTCAAGGTCGATCTCGCGATGACATCGGCCAACCGTGTGCCGGCCATCGCGAGGGCCGGCAAGGCTGCGGGCGTGATGCTGCTCGCCGAAAAAGTGGACAGCCTGTTCCAGGCCGATCGCTGCCGCGAACTCGGCTTCGACCTGTTCCAGGGCTACTACTTCGCGCGTCCCGTGCTGCTCGAAGGGCGGCACACGCAGCCCGACCGGCACGTGCTTTTGCAACTCCTCCAGCAGGTCGCCGACGGCAGCTCGAAACAGGACATCGCCGCGACCTTCAAGCGCGCGCCCGAGCTGACCTACAAGCTCATGCGCCTCGTGAACTCGGTCGGCATGGGCATCCCGAACCGCATCCAGAGTCTCTCTCATGCGCTCGTCGTGCTCGGTGACCGGCAGCTGCATCGCTGGCTGCAGGTGCTGGTGTTCGCCCACGCCGGCGGCCAGGACGGTGCCACGCCGCTGATGACCCTCGCCTCCACCCGCGGGCGGTTGATGGAACTGCTCGCCCAGCGCAGTTCGCCGAATACGGATCTTCATGAACAGGCTTTCATGACGGGGATCATGTCGCTGGTCGATACGCTGATGGATGCGCCGATGGAGACGCTGCTCGAGCAGGTCAACCTCGGACAAGCCATCCATGACGCCCTGCTGCATCGGCGCGGCCGCCTGGGACAGCTCCTCCAGCTGGTCGAGGCACTGGAGCGCAAGAACGCCCGGGAGCTGCCGAAACTGCTCGGCGATGATCCGCCCTGCGCGATCGGGGACCTGCCGGCGCTGCAAATTGCCGCGATGAGCTGGGCGAACGAGCTTTCGCACGGGCGATTCGACGACGACGCCCGAATGGCAGCCAGCGACGCCTGACCGCGCGTTCCGCCCGCTTAGAACCCGTTTTTTGGCGTGAAAAACGCCCTCTAAGAGCCGAAATTGCCCGAAATCCGGGTCGTTTTGTAGGTAATTCAACCAGTTGTTGCGGTCCGACCCGCCGGATATCCTCCGCCAACCGGAATTCGACGCCAGGAGCCCGTCAATGCACCCGATGTTCACGAAAGCCGCGGTCGCCGTCGCCAGCGCCGTCATGTTGATCGGCAGCGCCGAGGCGCAGGACCGCAAGGGCTGGCCGCGCAACCTCACCATCGGCACCGCGAGCCAGGGCGGCACGTATTTCATCTACGGCAACGGCCTCGCCGGCTTCATCTCCGAGAACCTCGACATCAGGAGCTCCGGCGAAGTCACCGGCGGCCCGGTGCAGAACGTCACCCTCGTGCAGATGCAGGACCACCAGGTCGGCCTCGTCACCATGGGCCCCGCCTACGAGGCCTGGAAAGGCGAAAGCCCCCTCGCCCCCGGCCTGCCGCACACCGACGTCCGCGCGCTGTTCCCCATGTACCAGACACCCTTCCAGGTGGTGGCGCTGCGCTCCTCCGGCATCGACTCCATCGCCGACCTCGACGGCAAGCGCGTCTCCGTCGGCCCCGCCGGCGGCACCGCGGGGATCTACTGGCCGCGCTTTTTCGAGGCCCTCGGCGTCAAGGCACGCATCTCCAACGCCGGCGCCGCCGACGCCATCAGCCAGCTGAAAGACGGCCTGGTCGATGCCTTCGCGTTCGCCGCCGGCCTGCCGATCTCCGCCTTCAGCCAACTCGCCGCCGAGAACGACGTCGTGATCTTCGCCTTCCAGCCCGAGGAACAGGCCAAAACCCTCGCCGCCTTCCCCTCGGTCTCGGCACTGGTTATCCCCGGCGGCACCTACGCAGGGCACGACGCGGACCAGGCCACGGTCTCCATGTGGAACTTCGCCATCGCCCACAAGGACCTGCCCGACAGCCTCGCCTACGAGATCACCCGCCTCGTCCTCGAGAACCCGGAGCGCCTCGCGCAGATCCACTCCGCCGCCCGCGAGACGCGCCTGGAGAACTGGAGCAACAACACCTTCATGCCGTTCCACCCGGGGGCGGCGCGCTACCTGGAAGAGCAGGGCGTCGCCCTGCCCGCCCAGCTGCGTGACTGAGACAAAGGGCGGCTCGGCGGACCCGGGCGCACCAGACGAACTCGGGACCGCGGCGAATGCGGCCGGCGCGATCGCGCCGGCCGGCTCCGCGACCCCGGCCGCTGAAACGTCACCGACCGCGCAGGGCTCGGCCGCGCCATCCAACCTCGGCGCCGGCGTCGACGGCGAAGCCATCGCGCCCAACCAGCGGCAGGCCCCCGGCCTCACGGGCCGGCTCCTCGCGGCCCTGTGCATCGCCTACACGGTGTTCCACATCGGGGTGATGAACTTCTACCCGCTGGAAACCTGGACCTACCGCCTCATCCACGTCGCCGGCGGCCTCACGCTCGGTTTCCTGCTGTTCTCCTCCGGCAACTTCCGCGCCGACGACACCCGGCCCGCGCGCCGCCTGCCCGGCCTCGCCTACTGGCTCGCGCTGCTGCCCGCCGCGGCGGCCCTCATCACCGCCTTCGTCCAGGGCGTCGGCTTCTGGGCGACCGGCACCGGGCTCGACCACGCTGCGGGCCGCGACGCCATGCTGTGGACCTTCGGCATCCCGCTCGCCGCCGGCACCGGCTGGGCGCTGCTGCTGAGCTGGATCGCCCCACTGCGCAAACGCGGCGTCATCGACCCCACCGACCTGCTGCTGGCGCTGGCCGCGATCACCGTCGCCCTGTATCTCATCTTCCACGCCGAGTTCCTGCGCCTGCGCGCCGGCACCGCGCTGGCCAAGAGCGCCGACATGTACGCCGCGCTGGCCGGTGTGATCCTGATCCTCGAGATCACCCGCCGCCTCGCCGGACTCGCCCTCGTGGCCATCGCGGGCGTGTTCATGCTCTACAGCCTGGTCGGCCCCTGGCTCCCGGGCATCCTCGAGCACCGCGGATACACCGCGATGCGCTTTCTGACCTACATCTACACCGACCAGGGCATCCTCGGCCCGACCACCGCGATCTCTTCCACCTACATCATCCTGTTCGTCACCTTCGCCGCATTCCTGCAGGTCTCGCGCGTCGGCGAGTACTTCGTCAACTTCGCCTTCGCCGCGGCCGGCGGCTCGCGCGGCGGGCCCGCCAAGGTGGCGGTGTTCGGCTCCGGCCTGATGGGCATGATCAACGGCACCTCGGCGGGCAACGTCGTCTCGACCGGCTCATTGACCATCCCGCTGATGAAGCGCGTCGGCTACCCGCCGCAGACCTCCGCCGCGGTCGAGGCCGCCGCCTCCTCCGGCGGCCAGATCCTGCCGCCGATCATGGGCGCGGGCGCGTTCATCATGGCCGAGATCACCGGCATCCCGTACACCGAGATCGTCGTCGCGGCGATCATCCCCGCGGTGCTGTATTTCGCGTCGATCTACTTCATGGTCGATCTCGCCGCCATCAAGAGCAACATGCGCGGCCTGCCCCGCTCCGAGCTGCCGAAGTTCGCCCGCCTCGCGCGCCAGGTCTACATGTTCATCCCGATCATCATGCTGATCGGCCTGCTGTTCTCCGGCTACTCCGTGATCCGCGCCGGCACCGTGGCGATGGCGGCGGCGGCGATGATCAGCTGGCTGACGCCCTACAAGATGGGCCCCGGCGCCGTGGTGCACGCCTTCGAGATTGCCGCGCGCATGTCGTTGCAGCTGGTGGCCGTGTGCGCCGCCGCGGGGATCATCGTGGGGGTCATCGCGCTGACCGGGATCGGCACGCGCTTCTCCTCGCTGCTGCTCACCCTGGCCGACCAGAACCAGCTGATCGCGCTGTTCTTCGCCATGGTGGTGTCGATCATCCTCGGCATGGGCATGCCGACCACCGCGGCCTACGCCGTGGCCGCGTCGGTGATCGCGCCCGGGCTGATCGAGATGGGCATCGAGCCGCTCACCGCGCATTTCTTCATCTTCTATTTCGCGGTGATGTCCGCCATCACGCCGCCGGTGGCGCTGGCCGCCTACGCGGGGTCCGCCATCGCGCAATCCGACCCGATGAAGACCAGCGTGGAAAGCTTCAAGATCGGCCTGGCGGCGTTCGTCGTGCCCTTCATGTTCTTCTCGTCGCCGCAGCTGCTGATGCAGGGCGCGTGGTACGACATCCTGCACGTCGCGATCTCCGCCGGCTTCGGCATCTTCCTGCTCGCCGCGGCGGTGCAGGCGTACTTCTTCGGTCCGCTGTCGATGTGGCTGCGCGGCCTCCTGGGCATCGGCGCGCTGAGCATGATCGCCGGCGGCTGGTTCTCCGACGCGGTCGGGCTCAGCGTGGCGATCGTCGTGTGGGCGATCAACAAGCGGATGGTGCACGCCTCGGACGTGGCGCGGGGGTTGGATTAGGGGTAGCGCGCGCTGACCGGGTCAGGCCTCCACCTTGCCCTCAACGTGCCGCCGCCGCCGCAGCCAGCTTGCGAACTTCCAGGCATGACGCACCGTGAAAGCCTGGGTAATCCCGATCAGGATGAGCCCGAAGAACAACACGCCGTCGGGGACGCCGGCCCGATGCGACAACACGCCGGTAATCCCGACCAGGAACGCGATGGTCGTCATGATCAGCGCCACCTGGCGGACCGAGAAGCCGGCGCGGAACAGGATGTGATGCAGATGCTCGCTGTCCGGATGCAACGGATTCTGGCCCTTGGCAATGCGTCGGACGAAGCTGATGAACAGGTCGAAAATCGGCAGGGCTGCAAGCCAGAGGGCGGTGACCGGTGAGATCACGGGCGTCGGGCCGTGCGCCAGCTTCAACCCCATCCAGACCACGGCAAAGCCCAGCAAGGTACTGCCGGCGTCGCCCATGAAAGTGCGCACCTTGCGATTGCGCACCATCGGGAAATTGAAGAGCAGGAAACTCAGCACCACCGCGATTCCGACGAACCCAAGCGATGCCCCGGCCCCGTCACCGAAGACCAGTGCCGCGAGTGTCGCCGCCGTCAGGGATGCAAGGCCGATACCGCCTGCCAAGCCGTCCAGGCCGTCCATCATGTTGAACGCGTTCACGACCGCGATGATCACCAGCACGGTGAACGGCAACGCCAAGGGACCAAGAGCAATATCCCCGAAAAACAGGATATTGCCGAGGTTCTCCGCGACGAGCCCCGCGCCGAGACAGACGATCAGGGCCGCCGTCGCCTGGGCGACGAGGCGCACGCTCGGCGGGAGGTCGAATCGATCGTCAAGAGCACCGACCAGTACCAGCAGTCCGCCGGCAACCAGGAATGCTGTCTGCCCGACCATCGGTTCCGCGAGCAATGGCAACGTCGTGACCAGTCCGAGGTACATACCGACGCCGCCAATGACGGGCACGATCCCCTGGTGGCCCTTGCGCCCCCCGGGGCGGTCGACGAAACCGATCGCGAAAGCGACGGGACGCAATGCGAGGATGAAGACGGCGGTGACGAGGAATCCGATGAGGGCTGCGTCAATCCATGACATGCAGATATGAACCCCGAAAAATTGATACGTATTTATACCTATCCAAGCGGCGCCTCACAAGCCATTCGGCCCAAATGTGGTCATGAATTCCCACAAAGAATCCAGGCCAGACCATCTCAGGTGGCGCATAGCCTAATGCTACTCCGGTACAATTGCCAGCCACCGAACCTCGTTCGCGCAGGAAACCCAGGTGACTGATACCCGCACCCTCACCCACCTCGAGCAACTCGAGGCGGAAAGCATCCACATCATGCGCGAAGTGGTTGCCGAAACCGAGAACCCGGTGATGCTCTACTCGGTCGGCAAGGACAGCGCCGTGATGCTCCATATCGCGCAGAAGGCCTTCTATCCCGGCAAGCCGCCGTTCCCTCTGCTGCACATCGACACCACCTGGAATTTCCGCGCCCTCTACGCGTTCCGGTCGGAAATGGTCGAAGAGGTCGGGATGGAGCTGCTTGTCCACATCAACGAGGAAGGCGTGGCGCAGGGGATCAATCCTTTCACGCACGGCTCGGCGTTGTACACCGACGTCATGAACACCGTCGCGCTGAAGCAGGCGCTCGACAAGTACCGCTTCGATGCGGCCTTCGGCGGCGGGCGGCGCGACGAGGAAAAGTCACGCGCCAAGGAACGCATCTTCTCGTTCCGCACGGCCCAGCATCGCTGGGACCCGAAGAACCAGCGGCCCGAGCTGTGGAAGCTCTACAACACCCGCAAACGCAAGGACGAAACCATCCGCGTGTTCCCGTTGTCGAACTGGACCGAGACCGACATCTGGCAATACATCTGGCTGCACAACGTGCCGATCGTGCCGCTGTATTTCGCGGCCGAGCAGCCGGTGGTGGAGCGCAACGGCATGCTGATCATGGTGGATGACGAGCGCATGCCGCTGAACCCGGGCGAGAAGCCGATGATCAAGCGTGTCCGGTTCCGCACCATGGGCTGCTATCCGCTGACCGGCGCGGTGGAATCGGATGCCACGAGTCTGCCCGAGATCTTCGGTGAGATCCTCCTCGCGACGGCCTCCGAGCGCCAGGGGCGGGTCATCGACTACGACGATGGCGGCGCGTCCATGGAGCGCAAGAAGCAGGAGGGGTATTTCTGATGGACGAGGTCACGACCGGACTGCTCCCGGCCAGCGTCGAGGACTACCTGCGCCAGCACGAGCACAAGACCCTGCTGCGGTTCATCACTTGCGGCAGCGTGGACGACGGCAAGAGCACGTTGATCGGGCGGATGCTCTACGACTCCAAGCTGCTGTTCGAGGACCAGCTCAGCATCATCGAGAAGGACTCGAAGAAGTGGGGCACGCAGGGCGAAGAGATCGACTTCGCGCTGCTGGTGGATGGCCTCGCCGCCGAGCGCGAACAGGGCATCACGATCGACGTAGCGTATCGGTTTTTTGCGACTGAGCATCGCAAGTTCATCGTCGCGGACACGCCGGGCCACGAACAGTACACGCGCAACATGGTCACCGGGGCGTCCACGGCGGATGCGGCGGTGATCCTGGTGGATGCACGGCAAGGCGTGTTGACGCAGACGCGACGGCACAGCTACCTGGTGTCGCTGCTGGGCATCCGGCATGTGGCACTGGCGGTCAATAAAATGGATTTGGTGGGATACTCGCAGGATCGGTTCGAGGAGATTCGCGCGGAGTACGCGGAGTTCGCGAAGAAGATCGGGATCGAGGAATTTACGGCGATTCCGGTGTCTGCGTTGAAGGGCGAGAACATAGTCAAGCCCAGCGTGGAAATGGGCTGGCATCACGGTCCGACGTTGATCGGCTATCTCGAGACCGTCGAGGTGGACGAACGGATCATGCAGCAGTCGCCGTTCCGTCTGCCGGTGCAGTGGGTCAATCGGCCGGACTCGTCGTTCCGTGGTTTCGCCGGGATGATCTCCAGCGGCGTGATTCGCCCGGGCGAGCGGATCCGCGTGCAACCGAGCGGCAAGGAAAGCACGGTCAAGCGCATCGTCAGCTTCGACGGCGATCTCGAACAGGCTGTGGCCGGGCAGTCGGTCACATTGATGCTCAACGACGAGATCGATATTTCGCGGGGCGCGGTGATTTCGGGCGTGGACTCGCCCGCCCAGGTCGCCGACCAGTTCGAAGCGAAGGTCGTGTGGATGGCCGAAGAAGCGCTGTTGCCCGGCCGTGGCTACCTGATGAAGATCGGCGCCAACCTCGTGCCCTGCTCGATCACCGACATCAAGTACCAGGTCAACGTGAACACGCTGGAGCATATCGCGGCTAAGAAGCTCGAGCTCAACGAGATCGCTTATTGCAACCTGAGTCTCGATCGATCGATGCCCTTCGATCCCTATGAGGAAAACCGGGACACGGGCAGCTTCATCCTCATCGACCGGCTCAACAACAACACCGTCGGCGCGGGGATGCTCGACTTCGCTCTGCGCCGTTCGCAGAACATCCACCTGCAGCACACCGACATCGACAAGGCCGCGCGCGCTGCTGCTAAGGGCCAGAAGCCATGTGTCTTGTGGTTCACGGGCTTGTCAGGGTCAGGTAAGTCGACCGTAGCGAACCTGGTCGAAAAGAAGCTGCATGCCATGGGCTATCACACGTATTTGCTGGACGGCGACAACGTCCGTCACAGGCTGAACCGCGACCTGGGTTTTACCGAGGAGGACCGGGTCGAGAATATACGTCGCGTCGCGGAGGTGGCGAAGCTGATGGTGGACGCAGGCCTGATCGTTCTGACAGCCTTCATCTCGCCCTATAGATCCGAGCGCCGGATGGCCCGGCAGCTTTTTCCCGAGGGCGAGTTCATCGAGGTGTTTATGGATACTCCGCTGGAAGTGGCCGAGGAACGCGACCCGAAGGGGCTTTACAAGAAGGCGCGGCGCGGGGAGCTGAAGAACTTTACGGGAGTGGATGCACCGTATGAGAAGCCGGAACAAGCCGAGCTGATAATCGCATCCGGCCAACTCGAGCCGAATCAGTCGGCCGAGAGAGTAATTGCCCTGCTCAACCAGCGATCGGCGCTATCAGATGCCTAGCGCACAACAACTCCGGATATGATATCGAGCATCTCATGGGCAAGGACTGATCGATCATAGCGCTTGGCAGCTTGCGGTCCATTGCCCCGAAACCGATCATACAGCGCCTGATCCCTGCTCAGCCGACGCATGCCCTCACACAGCGCCGCAGGGTTTTCTGGCTCGAAAGCCAGGCCAACCTCCTCCCGCGCGACGATATCTGCCGACTCGCCTGCCACGCCGTGAAGCACAGGGATGGCCATACCCATACACTCGAACAGCTTCGATGGAATAACTGTCGTGAACAACTCTGTCCGCTTCAGGTGGATGATTGCCACATCGAGCGCGGACCAATAGCGAACGACTTCATCTTTAGGCACGGAATCTACAAAAACAACGTTTGACAAGCCCTCTTTGGTTGCTCTTTCCATCAGGGCCTTCTTGTTTGCCCCATCACCAAGCAGCAAAAACCGGTACCGATCACCCCCTGGCTCTTTTGAAATGATCTCCGCGGCATCCAGCAACGTGTCGAGAGCGTGCGCCATGCCATGCGTCCCGATGTAGCCGCCCACAAATTTTCCAGCTAACCCAAGCTGCTCGACCAATGCTGCGTCTTTGGGCAGTGGCGAGAATCTGTCGGTGTCCACGCCATTGGTAACAACATGAATCTTTCCTGCATCGACCCCCCTACGAATCAGCGTATCCCGGAAGGCATGCGTAACCGAGACAATCGCGGCGGCCTTTCGATAGAGAAACATCTCGACCTTTTCTAACCAGTCCAGAACCCTGGATTCCTTCATAGCTCCAACGGCCCGAATGGATTCAGGCCAAATATCGCGGAGCTCGAAAACCCACGGCACGCGCTTCATCGCCGCGGCGACATAAGCCGCGAAGGCGGCGAAGAACTGCGGCGATGTGCCGACCACCACGTCAACCCTGCGAACAAAACACGATGCGATCACGGCCGAGAACATAAAGCTAAGGTAATCAAGAATCCGCCTGGTGAAGCCCTCGTTTGCGGTGATGTATGTCCAAACCCGAACCACCTGAATTCCGGAGATATCCTCACGTTGCCACAATCGATTCTTGTACCCCTCGAACACACGGCCCCGTGGAAAATTCGGCGCGCACGTAACTACCGTGACCCGGCACCCCGCTCGAACCCATTCTCTACAGTGCTCGAACGTGCGGCTTGCCGGTGCATTGACCTCCGGTGGAAAGTTGTCACTAATGAACAGGATGTGCATTGCCGGCTGCTTAACGTGTTAGTCCCAGAAAAAACATATCCGGCCCTGACCTTTGTCCAAGCTCAACACGATACAGAGATTCGACTCGCTAGCCCCAAAGCGAGGATGCCAGGTCGTCGGCTCGATACGGCTATCGCCCTTGTCAACGCGCCAGGAAATGACCCGCCCGTCAGGCAACACACCGCGTCCACCACCTTCGTTAGTCTCTGGAGACACCTCGACAGCGGGATGCAAGTGATATCGCGCCTCAGCGCTCGTGTGCGGTCCTTCGACCGAATCCGAGACTATCAGGCACTTAGACTCCAATCTCCATGCTCGGCGATGCACTGGACCGCCCGGCAAACGCTCGAATCCGTCGTGCGCGCTCGAAACCTCAATGCCGTTCTCGTCGTTGAATTCAGCATCTATCGGGTATGCACGACGAGCGACACGGAAACCGCTCCATACTTCGGACGAGTCCTCGCCATTCACCAGAACGGTGTTGTGGGCCGCCGTTCCCCTCTGTCGAAGTCTTTCCGCACTCGCGCCATAGCAGGAAGTTCCAGAATTAACGAGTACGCGCTGCTCCCCCAGAGACATCTCGAAACTCAAGGTGTCCGCGTGAGCGTGCCCAGGAAGGTAGTCCGGGCCGACAGGCGCGACATCCAGCAAGACAACCGCATCGCCTGACGACAAACGGGCATAGCCACTGTCCGGAAGCCAGACCGATCTTTCGACGGCCAAACTCGAAGGAAATCCAAGTCTGTCCGAGTAGCCGTACAACTCAGCCGGCGTAGGAGCAATACCTAATGCAGCATCATTAAAAAACGCTATCTCACCGTCCGGATGGCACATAGCACGTAACCAGCGCAGCATCCGGGGAACAGTTCCACGCCACTCCTCTGCCTGCGCTTGCTGCTCGGCATCCAGAACATCGCTAAAGCAGCTCGCCAGGTTACACAAGTCCAGGATATCTTCGACCGCCAACGCGTGGTACATCGTGCTTCGCTCGAAGTGCCCTCCATCATCGAGAACCTGCTCCTGCACCTCCCGGCGCAGGATTCGCAGCCCGGTCTTAAGCCATCGTTGCGCCTCCGCGCCGTCGAAGTAGAGCCCAGCGAAGACAAGCGCCTTCGCATTCGCGAAGAGGTGGTTGCCGAGCAGGTGAAACTCCAAGCGCCTGACCAGCCAGCGAGCCTGGACCGCCAGGCTATGCTCACATGCCTTCGGCAAATCGTTCCCGGAAAGAATCCACTTGATCCAGTTCACGATGCGCAGCGACGTGGGGTAGGGCTCCCATCCGCTACCATGCGGCGGAGGGTTTTTCGCAACCCAGTCCTCCAGCAAGTATTCGTGCCACACGCGCCGAGACTCCGCTTTCGAAGCATTGAGGTCATCGAAGTAGTGCTGGTTATATCGCCACAGCTTCTCGCGCTGGGGTCCGTCCCAGCCAAATTCCTCGAGCGCACCCGCTACACCTAGAAACTGGAAATGCCCAGGGCCAACCAGAGAAGCGCATCGCCTGGCACATGGAACCCACGTTCCGGTGCGGACCCTCACGGATGGAGGGGGAGCGAGGTGTAGCCGCGGCCGGTAAAACCTGAACCACACTCGGCCATATAGCTGAATGGGACGCAGATGGCGAAGCGTGTGCCAGTAGCGAGTCACCACGGGAGATGTATGCTGCGCAGCGATTCCGGTCTCTTGATTCTGGAAAGTGAGCTGCGGACGCAATGGCCTCGCAGCATCAGCCCGCAAGTAGATCCACACCGTGACATCCCGGGTCTCACCCAGACTGTACGGCTTCGGCCGCATCAATGGTGATCCTCGAGACTTCGATGACTTCCGCCAGAGGTATTGCGGATCCCCCCCCCTCAGTCACCGCCCGCAAGAACTGCCGGGCGCAGGCGGCCTGACCCTTATCTTGTTGCCAGAGCCTCATCCTTGAGAATCCCGGCCAACCCCAACCGCGAAGCTTCAGAAAATTATCCAACTGGAGCACACGGCCGGCAGTGAACACTTCAACGCGTTCCTTGGGAAAGCTCTTATGGCCATTAGCAAGGTAATGAATTGTAGCCACGGACCCATCCTCGAATTCGAGCGTCAAGCTGACCTTGTCGCTACGGACGGCGATCGCTGGGTGGCGCCCAATGGCCGCAGCGTGCAGTGAAGTACTGGGATAACCAACAAGATGGCGCGCCAGGTCAATGAAATGACAGGCCTCGCCGATGATTCGCCCACCGCCGACTGCCGGATCCTGTGTCCAATGATCGGGCGGAATCTCACCGGCGTTAATGGTTATGACGATACTCTTCGGTTCTCCAATCGGGTCCAGCAAAGACTTCATCTTGGCCACGTGAGGTGCAAAGCGGCGGTTAAATCCGACCATGAGCTGCTGCTCCGGGCGCGCTCCAACCTCGGTCTCGATTTGCGTCAGCTGATCGTGCGTGAGGCATAGCGGTTTCTCACAGAAGACGTGCTTTCCTGACTGTAGAGAGGCCAGCACTTGGCTGGCATGCGCGTCATGGCGCGTTGCAATGACCACAGTGTCGATATCCGAGTCTTGGAGTACGGGATCAATCTCCGTTGCGGCCTCCTCAAAACCGAACTTCCTGCCAAAATGGACGGCGCTGACACCTCCACCGCTCACTACGGTATGTAGCTTCGCTCCGGCGGCCTTGAAGGCTGGAATCAACACGCGTCCCGCGTAGTTGCCGGCCCCGAAAAAGGCAACTACACCTTGACCCGCAATCGGCGTTGATTGCAGGCGCACACGTCGGGCGACCGGTTCAGAAGACGCTGCAGTAGGATACTTGAGCAATATGCCCAGCGAAGGCTCCCCGGAAGTTAAAAGGGTCATGGCCATTTCGCCCTCTTCGATCAGGAACCGATGCGAAATAAGCTGATCCACATTCAGCGCACCTGAGGCCATGAGATCCAGTACGGCCTCAAAGTTGCGCTGCTCCGTCCAGCGGACGAATCCGATCGGGTAATCTTGACCACCCTCTTCATAACTCGGGTCGTAACGACCAGGCCCATATGAACAGGAAACCTGGAACGTCAGCTCCTTCTCATAAAATTCATCACGGTTTAGCCCGAGACCGACTACCCCGACCAGCACAATACGCCCCCGCTTGCGACACATCCTCGCCGCCTGGCTGACGGGCTCATTACTCTTGGTCGCCGCGGTAATCAGGACCGCGTCGACCCCACGGCCGCGGGAAAACGCCACTGCACGCGCAAGCAGGTCTTCGCCCACGCCTGGATTGACGACCTCCGCGCCCAGGTTTTTTGCCAATTCAAGCCGGCGGGGATCGAAATCAACTCCGAGGACGCGGCATCCTTGCGCCCGGAGCATCTGTACGGTCATCAGGCCAATCAATCCGAGTCCGGTCACTACCACACACTCGCCAAGCGTGGGCTGCACCAGGCGAATACCCTGCAAGCCGATGGCAGCAAGGACAGTAAAGCTGGCGGCCTCGTCGGAAACAGCGTCAGGAATACGCGCACACAAGTTCTGTGGAACCGCAACGATTTCGGCATGTTTGCCGTTTGATACAACTCGATCTCCGATGTCAAAGCCATCTGAACAACTCTCTATTGCCTGGCCAACGTTGCAGTACCCAAGAGCCAAGGGCTGATCAAGCTTGGACTGAACGGCGTCGAGCGTTGCGGCGACCCCATCCGTACGCATCTTCTCCAAAACCATCTTCACTTTGTCCGGCTGCGAGCGAGCCTTCTGAATCAGGTTGCCTTTGCCGAACTCGACCAACATCCTCTCCGTTCCCGCTGAGACCAGGCTGACAGAAGTTCTAATCAGAACCTGCCCCGCACTACAACGAGGTGCAGGCACATCCGTCACAGTCGTGCGCCCATCCTTGAGGGATTGGAGGAGTTGTTTCACTTAGCTACTTCCTTCTTGTGGTACGGCGCCAACCAGTACGAACCTCGGCTCACAATGGCCGCTCAACAATGATCTCACGTCGTTGGTCATGAGCCTCACGGATCTTCAAGAACAGCTCGGCAGTGGCGACCAAATAAGCCAGATCGGCAGCACTTTTCGGCTCGCCATATCTAGATCCCTTATGGCTATTCAATATGTTGGCTCTGTGCCCGTGATCGCGCCACCAACTGCTATGCGTCCATCGGGTCGCACCCCGCATAAGGGAGAGCGACTTGAAATCCTTGATCTCAGCAAGAACCTGTCCCTTATGGAGATTAAGCACTTCCCTCACACCCTCAAAGGTATGACCCTTTGCGGAAAAGGTCAGCGCAGCCATCGAACCGTCCGCAAACTCGATCGAAGTGACGAAATCGGATTTCGCACCAACCGGAGAACACGGCACAATCCGACATGGGAACGCTTTTTCGAGGCCGACGATTTGAAGTGTCAGATCGCTCCAATGGCACAAATTGCCAAGAATTCTCCCGCCCTCAGCCTCGTCAAAGTACCAATGCCCCTCTGCGATCTCGTGTCCCGCGATGAACCAGTTGATCATCGCCGGACCTTCTTCCTCCAAGAGCACTCGCTGGAGACGCACGAAATGATTTGAGCGAGGCCGATTGAAACCAAGATAGACCTTTCGGTCCGGGTTACGCTGGATCGCCGAGACCAACTCGGAAAGTTGCTGCGACGTCACCACATGAGGCTTCTCGATATGGACATCCTTGCCCGCATCGAGAGCCATCACGGCATACGGAGCATGGGATGCATGATTTGAGGCAACAAAGACCAGATCGATGCGTGGATCGTTGACAATAACGGCTGGATCCGTCGTCGCATAAGCGGCACCGTACCGGTCGACCAGCGAACGCGCTCGAGCGCTGTCAGTATCCATGGCAGCACGAATGCAACCAGGATCAAATTTATTCAAATAAAAGGCGATAGTCGAGTAGGCGAAGGACCCGCAGCCCATTAGGCCGATCGTGCGGTTAGGATCATCGGGGGAGTTGCACTCCCTGTTTTCATAGCGGACGCCGTCAAACCCAAGTTGGGCACCCATATGATACTGCGCCCGTACCTTCTCAATCGTGCGACCTATGCCGTAAAGGTTCGCGTACCTTGCGACCTTACGCAACTTATAGGAAAGCGGCTGATCCAAATAAGATTCTGTTGCCATTAGTGTGCCTTACCTTTGTCCTTCCTGCAGTTTCCCCTGCTTCTTGTCCGATTTTGTGCCACCTATAACTGGACTTCCGCCGCCTCCAAGGTCAGCTTGCCCTGACGGCCTTGGATAAATTCCTCCGGTCTCAGGTGCCCGAGTTAACTAAATGGCCGGTCGTAATTTTAGTCCAGCCGCCAAGCCTCGATTTTCGCCTCCCGCCACCTGCCGTTGGAAGAATTGCCTGGAGTTGTACCATTTTCTGTCCGCTTTCCCGGTCGTACGAAATTGAGCAGGTTCCCACCCAACCCAGTCCATTTCCTCCAACCTCTTCGACGTGGACTCCGTGCCGTGACCGACCTGTTATTGACATGAGCACTGGGCCAAAAGCCAAGCGCCCGTTTGAGGGCCAATGAGACCTTGTGACCAGTGACTCAACTGCTCGACCACCGTGAGTATCCGAAACGGCCTGCCGTCCGAGACTAGATCATGCACGAAATCCATACTCCCGCGCTGCCCGGAAGTCGCTGGTTACGATACCGGAACCGACCGATGCAGGCACACGTGTGTTTGTGCCGCCCGCCGCCTCCTGAGCTGCAGCCGCTGGAGGCGGTACAGGCGCAGAACGCGCTACTTGTTCAACCCCAGCCCTCCCGCCATCGCATCACATGGATTCGCTGAAAGCCGAAGCGAGGTCGCACCGAGGCGATCTCCCAGATCTGCAAGGCGGTTCGTCCGTCGCCTGACTTTTGTGGCTGTACATCGAGCCGTAGAACTGTGCCTAGCGGCAGGTCTTGCAGCTGCTCAACTGATAACCCTCCTTGATCCAACCGACCACCGCACGGCTCATGGCCAGCTCCAGAGCTTTTTCCGCACAAACTCGCTCAGGATGCGCTTGTCCAGCGTCAGCCAAGCCACCACTCGCTTCCGCGGAATGCTCTCGTCGCGCGGATCTCGTAGCTCTCGCAACTCCGTCAGATCCACCTTGGCGCAAGTCTCCTTACAAACGTGGCAACGTGCCCCGTTAACTTCCAAACCGCCGGGATACTTCCGCTACCCCGTGCCGCGTTCGGACTGCCGCGGTACAAACCTCACATCTCCCCTAAACCTCGACTTCTCCACGGCTGTTCGCTCCCCGGCAAGGAGCTATTCACAAAGAGAAAAACTGTCCGACAATCCTGATGCGGTTCAGGCGGAAATGATTACTGCTTCAGTCGAAATGCCCGTTCCATCGCCGCCTCCGCATCTGCCCAACTATACAAATTTTCGTATGCGCTACGCGCTGATTTACATTTTTCCACATAAGCGATCCCATTATTCTCCTTAATCGTTCGCAACAATAAAGCCCCATTCGAAACAACGTTACGATAATTTACCTCGAAAAGGCACCCAAATCCTTCCAACTCTCTAGCAATCAACATTTCGCTATTAACTAAGACGGGGCGCCCACACGCTAACGCTTCGGCCAATTTATTAGACGCTGCATAGCGATTTATTAACCTCCCAGGATCATAAAGCGCTGCTACAACGTGAGCCCGCGCTGTCTCGGCCATTATTTCTTCATGAGTAATGAATCCGAGATAGCGGACGCGTTCAAGGCTTGAAAGCTCCATAACCAATTCACATGATCCTTCCCCAGCCACTGTGAGTTCGAGATCCTCGTTGGTTCTGACCAACTCCATCAGCTGTCTAAGGCCACGCCCTTCATCGAGCCACCCCCCGAAAAAAATCCTAATTCTGCCAGTTAGTTCATATGGTGGGGCCATCCCTCTGTCCTTCGGCGTATTCCGAACAACAGTTACATGGCGCCTGCACCACCGCGGCAATGCGTCCCTCCGGAACTGCTCAGGCACAATAGCCACATCTGAGAAAAGCACCGCAGAGCCCTCAATTAGGTTGAGAACCACTCTCAACCAACCCCAAACATTGTACCTTTGCGCTAGATTATCGTGAATATTAAATATCACATGAGCACCGAAGATCCATTTGTAGATCACACCTGCCGGCATAGTCTCAATATCCGAGCAATGTAAAACCACGGGCCTCATTTCTTTTAACTTCCCGATTAGGCTGATATTAAACCTAACCAAGGAGGACAAATATAATGCAGGATTCCTGCCATTTAATAACGGAAAAAAAGGGCCAATTCGTTTAATTTCTTGCCCTCTATAAATTTCATCATCCGGCAACCCCATCTCCCGGCGGGCCCCAAGAAATACCGCCCCATACCCGAGCTTTTTTGCAACCTCCATCATCCTTGTCACCCGGGGAATCGGTCTACTCCCAAGGCGGACAAAAACCGCGTCCCCTATTGGGCCTTTCTGTCTAATGCTCATCTATTCTCCATCTCTTCCAACGCCGGCTTCTTTCCCCGAGCACGAGTTTAGTAAGCCCAAACAACATAGCCAAGTAAAATATTAGTTTCGTTCGCGGCACGAAAAACCCGAGAGAATATCCGTAGAATAACGCCAAGGTCAGGCCAGTGATGAGAATCAGGGAGAACTCTCTATTGACTCGAAACTTTCGCCACAAAACAAGCATAAAAAACACTTGACAAACCACAAAATACTGCACCGCCGAATAAAACTCGAACGCCCCCGGCGAGAATGGCGGGTGTCCTCCCGGATCAAGGAGCACTTGTGAAACCCCGAAAAAGAGCTCAACAATCCGATATCCTACCTCAAGGAAATCACGCCTACCGAAATCGATATTGATAATTAAAACAACCGATAACGCGAGACAAACACAGGCTAATACGACCGCCCTGCTAAGACTCTTTGAATATGCATAATAGAAAACGGGCATAAGCAGAATTAGATAGAAGCTCCGCATAGACGCAATTAACACCGCGAAACACAAAAAAGCAACAAGCCTTCTGTCAATTAATGCTAGAATTGCACGAGCAATGAATGCGTGCAGTAAAAGATCTCTCATAAAACCTGAGGATAACTCAATCACAGTGGGAGAAATCGCGATAAAAAATAGCAGAAAATCGCGATATCGCGCTGGGAAGAGTCGCTCTGCCAAACGCCTGACGGACACTAAAAAATAAAAATAATACAAGATGCCTAAGGCGAAAAGCGGTCGCCAATCGCCTAACGAGATATATAAACCAGACAAGAAGTAACCATACAGGTTTATATTAAAAAGGCCCTCGGGTAGGGAAAAGTTAAAAATATGATCCGAACGAAAAACAAACCATGTCAAATACTTTAACTCATCGTTATAAAGAATCAGTTGATCTGCATGTGCCCCATAGTCGAAACCATCGCTAAGGGTTAGGCTGATCTCCAAGCCGACTAATCGAGCCGCTTCAAATTTCTTATATGTAAGCCAAGCGGAGATTGCGAGGCCTATTAGAAAACCAAGCTTGCCGTATGGGTTCCTTAGATGCACGTTAATATCTTCTCGCTCATGGGGATGCGGAGGCTAATTGACACTATTTAGCGGCCAGCGTGCTCAGAGGAGTCATTTACGAAAATGAGCGTGTCGGAATGGAGTTGCCCCTAATTGACCGGAAAAGAGGCGGTTGCTGATTGGGTGCGGATGAACTCCCTTGGGAAGCGCATCTTCAGCCCCTTGTGAGGATGAACCTCGTTGTAGTCCTCGAACCACTCATGGAACTGGGCGAGGACGGTTTTGGCATCGGGACGATCGTGCAGATACACGTAATCACGCTTGAAGGTTTTCACGAACGCCTCGGCCATGCCATTGGACTCTGGGCTGCGGATCGGCGTGAAGCACGGGATCATGCCCAGCGCATAGGCCTGCTCAACCGTCTCATTGGCCGTGTAGCAGCTGCCGTTGTCGGTCAGCCACTCCACCGCATGAGAGGTCTCTGTAGCGCCGAAGCGCACCTCCACGGCCTCGACCATCAGGTCCCTTATCATCTCACCGGAGATGCCCGCGGTCGTGCCGACATACCGGATAGCCTCCCGGTCGCAAGTATCCAGCACGAAGCCAACTCGCACCTTCTCACCGTTCCAGCACGGGATCTCGAAGGTGTCCGAGCACCAGCGCAGGTTGGAACGCAACGTGATCAACTTGCCGTCGTGATTGACCTGTCGTCCACGGCCGGTATGTCGCGCCAGCAGCAAGCCGTTCTGCGACATCAGGCGGTAAACCCGCTTGTGGTTGACGAGGTCGCGGCCTTCCTGGCGCAACTCGCGGTTCAGCAGCGCCGTCACGCGCCGGTAGCCGTAGCTGGCCCGGCCATCGGCGATCCGGCGGATCATGGGCAGCAGCCAGGCGTCGTCGGCCTTGGTGTAGCGACCACGGCGGGGAGCACTGCCTGCGACCCGGCAAGCCAGCTGAGAGCGCGATACCCCGAGGGTCTCAGCGATCGGTTTCATCGTGAATCGTCCTCCGGCAGCAACGGCACACGCGATATCAGTTTTTTTTCGCGCCCGACCTCAATGGCTTCCTTGAGGATTTCCACCTCCAGGGTCTTGCGGCCCAGGGCACGCTCGAGATCGCGGATACGACGCATCAGCTCGCGCTTCTCCTGCGCGCTGACCACCGCATCATCGGCGCCCACCGCCACTTTGTCTCCCTCGGCCATCAGCTTCCTCCAGCGGAACAACTGGGAGGGAGAAATACCATACTTGCGGGCCACGAAGGACACCGTCATGCCGGGGATGCTGGATTCCTCCACCGCCCGAATCTTCTCATCGAGACTCCAGCGGCGCCGACGCTGCACGCCCGTCACAACCTCGATTCGTTCAAACCCCGAAGCACTAGTCATAGAACCAGGCATACACCTATCTCCTAACGGTCAGCCTGGTGTCCGGTCGAAAAGGGGGCCACTCCACTTGAGCATTCCAGCTGAAACTTTTGCGTCTGTGCACACAGGCTACAATCGCAAATTCCTCGTACTCGCTGCCGTTGTCGCAGAAGGTGGATCGGGGCGGGCCACGGAATGCGTACTCCGGCCCTGCCGGTCTCTGATTCCGGTCGGCGGTCACGATTCCGGCCCGTTGGCGGTCGGTGTGGCCGCGGTGATGGGACTACCGACACCAACGGCCGTGTCGTCTTGACTCGAATCAGTCAAAGATAGGCAGCAGAAAATCTCATCGAAGGGCGACTTCCAATTGTGCGTATCCTTCAATACTAGGGGGGGTCAAAATGGAAATCGCCGAGCACGACACACAAGCGCCATAATCTGGGAAGTAGTGGTCTCTACGGGTTGTCACGTTTGAACCGTCCGGGACAGTAATGATTGCTTTGACAACCATGTCATCGCAACGTAAGCCAAATTCTATAACATTGCCCTGAATCTTTTCTCGGGCTTGCCCTACGACCCAATCGGAATTCAGCAGCCAGAATAAGCGGGCACCCTCCGGCCTTTCGAACCGCCATTGGTCTCGGATCACAAGAGAATCCATATGCCTAGTAACTTGCCGCTCAATTTCCATGCCGAGGCTATTTTGATTCTCAATTCGAGCAGCAACGGTGCTTTCGTTTCTAGAAACAATTTTCGCAGTCGGCACGCCCCGCATAGTCAGATTAATAGAACCCCTCACTGGGAAATGGCGTTCACGCATTGCGGGCCGAGGAGCGTTGTGTCTTGAGGATAAAAGCGCTTCGCGTCGGATGTTTGGATCCAGTGTATATGAATGACAGCCTGGATCGACAATCAGGGGTTTCCCGCGATAACTAACAACAACCGCGAGCGCGTCGTCGTGATCATGTGGCGCTCGGCCGGCTAGGCCAGTCGGGCCTGTTTTTATCGTTAGCCGAAAATCCGAAGCCGACAAGGTTGCAAAGCCACTACGGCAACCATCCTGTCTCACGACTTGCGGCAAAAAACTGCCTGATTGGCCGGCTAATTCACAAAGAAAAGAGTACAGGTCAGTCAGGGGTGCGGCAGGGGCTCCGCACAACCTTTTATCGATGTAGAGTGGTTTTTCTCCGAACCACCAAACGAAGCCGCTGTCGTGATCACCGAAAGCAGGCAAGTTACCGCCACAGTCTGTGATCTGTGCCAAGAATGACAAGGCCCGTCCCATCACTCGCTCCAGTATTTCCACAGATCGATGGCTTGCCCTCCGTGCTATCGCAAGCGAAATCGCCACCATATCGACTGTCAGGCGATGATATCCAGTAGCGCGTTCGATATGGCAACCGCCTAGCTCAAACTGCTCATCTGCAGCTGCGGCAAAACGTATCAACGCATCGCTTGTCGCCGAAGATTCCAATCCATCCAACGCAGCGTGCAATACAACCTCGCCCAATAAATCCGCCAGATAGTGATTACCCGGCACGTCGCTGACTTCCCGGAACCTAGCGACAAACCTCTGATGAGCGCGCAAAAGCCTACAAACTTTATCTGTCGCGGAGTCATCGAGCCATATGGAGAACACGGCGGCTGCTAACGCCAAATTGGATCCACGAATCGCTACCTCCATTCCGCATGTCCAGTTGACACCGAACCCTGCAGGGTTAGATTCGGACCAACTGTTGACGACATCGAGAAATTCAGTTTCCAGCCTCAAACGTTCCGAAGGAGATGCTGCAATTGCTGCTTCGGCAAGCCAGACCAAATTTTGAAGTCTGTTCATTTCCCAGGGAATTTTCACGTCTGAACGAACATTATTGGCCACAAAGTCACAGAACGGGAAATAAACCAAAGGCCACGAATAGCCGTGCAATGGGTCGGAATGCCAGGAACCCTCTGTCCACGCACCGACGGGACCGTATCCAAGCACCCGATGAACACGATTTAGAGCGTCATCACGGCGTCTCAGCGTTCTTTCCCCACGAGAGGCATCTTTACTACTGGCATCGAGAAATGCCTGGGCGCAGAGCGCTCCGAAACGCCGTAACTGCACTCGCTCCGCCAACCCCGTTCGCGGGAGCCGCCGCGGAAAGTAACAAAAAAAATAAATCAATGGCGATATTTTCTGCCAAATTTTAATTGAGACACCCGCCGGCCCCGCTTCTAACGCTCTAGCCCACATGTAACGTAACCGACTCATTGTCATGATCCGTTAGTTTCGTGTTTACGTGTAATTCCCATGGGATGATTGCCGCCTGAATCCAATTCCGTGCGGAGATGCCCCGAATGAGGCTTTCGCGACCAAACCGCCGATAACAGGGACTCAACCCGTGCGGAACCTCCAGGGCCATTAAGCGCCTAGGATCACTTGTGTATTCTAACTGTCACCCTCCAGCACTTGGAAAAGCTTAGTCTCGAGGTCCCTATCATCGAACACACGGTATTTGATAACCCCCGGATACCTTTCGCAAACGTCCGAAGCAATCGCCGGACAGCCCAAATGCACCGCTTCCGCTACGCTAATTCCGAAACCATCGGATATGGTAGGGCGAATCAGAACGCTGGCCAATTTGAATAGCGGCCAAATCTCACCTTGCCTCCCGAAGATGTAAACTAGCTCGCTGTCAATTTCGAAGCGTGAGATCAATCCATTTAAGTACTCAAGCGTGTTCGAGGGACATTCTGGAATAATGATTAAGAGCCGCGCCAAGGGGGCTCTGTGAGAGATCGCCTTGAACACTCGAAGCGCCGTATCAAAGCCGTAAAGATCACGCCCGCCAACGAACGTCAGCCGATATCCGCTAACAACGATCACTTTCCCTGAGCCAAAAAATTCAAAAAGGCTGCTCGGATAACCAGCTAAAATGGCTGCCGCACGGCTCTCGTTAGGAGCTAGGAAGGAACTTTCTACCGTTATTGGTGCTTTCACCCCCTGGTCCAAGTAGGCATCCCGAATCGTCCCACTTACCACAATAATACCATCGAACTTATTTAGAATAGTCACAAGAACTTGAGCCCTTAACCCTCTTTTATCAAACGCCCTTGAGTTATGATCCATGACATATCGCTTCCCTCGAAAAAACAAAAAACAAATCGTTAAATACTTGACTGTGACTACATTGAGGTGTATTAAGTCATGTTTCCCAAACATAAGCTTTAGTGCTAACATTAAGTACTTTGCAAACCCCAGTTCGCCCGTCCGAAATACTTCAGCGCCCGTCGCCGATTTTAGGCGGTCGATAAAAACGGAAACGCCTCCCCAAGGGGGCGGCGTTGGCCCAATAACTAATGGCTTATTCTTGCTTCTTATTAATTGGATGATTCCCATTTTCCCAATCGCCTGTACTGGATCGCTTTTACAGTCAAGTTGACAAGGTATGCGAATACGCTTGCGTAAGCCGCTCCAACGAGGCCGTATTCTGGAACGAGCGAAACACTAACTATTATGCTTGACGACAGCATCGCCAATGAGGCGATGGTATTAAGGCTCGGCCGCCCTATCGCTGAGTAGTGCGTTGCTAGCACCTTTGTTATGTTCGCCACCACCAATGAAAGAGCCAAGACAGGGAGCACTTCTGATAACTGCGCGTACTCCGCGCCTAAGAATGCTACAAGAGATTCGGAAAACCACGAATATAATAAGATGCATAACGCTACTCCTTGCGTCAAGGCTAGAGCAACTAAGGCCGTCAAGCTGCTTTTCTTGGATTTACCAGCTGCGGCCCAGTTGAAGTAGACGGTCATAGCAGAGGACGTGAGTAACATTAGCATTTCAATAATAGAAATTGCGATCGAATATATACCTAGAGCCTTAGTTCCTAGAAAATAGCCAATAACCAAAAGGTCGATGCGATAAACCAGGAAGGCAATCACGTTATTCGCGTAGGACTTCAGGCCATAGGAAAGTAACGGTCGGTGGACCCACGGTATTTTGGGCTCTAAATGGAAAAGCCGCAGAAAAAGCAACGACGGCACGACTGCGTAAAAAATCGATATTAACGAGAAGCCACTTACGGTAGGAGTCCAATAATACCCATAAAGGAAAACGGAAACTAGTGAAGAACAGGCAACAAACCCCAGCACTTTAGAAGCGTAGATGAATTGGTCTTTCCCTAAAGCCATCCCCTGAAAAAGGGCATTCATAGTCCGGGCAAAACCGAGTCCTCCCGCGAGGGCGAGTGTGGTTAAGGCGAAATCCTCATTGAGGAGTTTTACCGCACCAAGTACAAGGATCGCCGAAATAAAATACCCGAAGAATTGATAGCAAAGTAACAAGAAATTTGTGTCATCGGAACCACCCTTGGCTAAAGTGTAGGTTGCTGCTACTGGCAGCCCGAAAGAAGCCAACACTGCGATCATATTCGCAATCAACACGATAGATGCATATATGCCATTTTGGTCTGCACCCAAGGTTCGTGCGATGAGCAAGGTCGTGGCGGCTGAAGAAACAGCGAACAAGGCACGACTTAAGAAAAGCGCGACGACAGCTTTCAATTTACTCGGCATGCGTCGGAAACGCTTGTAACAGTTTCTCAAGATCTAAGTTGATTGGCTTCACTCGGAAATCGGTCGACAGGGCCGAGATTTCTTTGGCGCGAGATACTGGTAAGGGCGCTTCCCCTTTTATCCCAATACTTTCATAATAATCATGGAACTTAAACGCCCCGCCGCTTAACATTTGTCCAATTTCAATCCACATGGTCTCGACGCCATAGGCATCACCGATTATCAACCCATGCAAAGAAGAGGATGCGATCTTTTCACAGGCGACGATGTCACTGATGACCTCTAATGGATTTTTTCTTAGCGGGTTTATTACTTTTATATTCGGATATCTTATGCACTCTTGGATAAACTTGGATGTCAGATCAGTGTAGTGCGGAACCACTCCATACTTGTGACTTTTTGTGGATGGTGGCTTGTAGAATTTCGGGGTTAGAAGCGCCGGATCCCCATATATTTCGGGACAAGAGACACCTAAATCATCGAATATTTGGCGTGACCTCGGCCCCCGTACAGCATGAATCTTGCGAGGCGCGCCTAATGGAGCAGCGGATTCGGAGATAAATCCGCTGCCCCAGATGATTGTGTTTGGACGTGCGCGCTGGCAAATCGAGCCTATTGCGGAGAGATAAACTCCATCATAGTAAGCGGGGTTGGTATGTAACACCCGTCGGTTAGTGATCCAGTTGATTAATATTGGATTTAGCACGTCCCCAAAGTTATTGTCGCGGACCCAATCAAGGCGGATCCCGGATGGAAATATTTTGTCTTCTATGCTGTACTGGACATGCTTGACATACGATTTCGTGATGGTCGTTAATTGGTGCGTCGCCATTTGTGGTTCTTAGGGTTATGGTAGCGCTTGCGCTTTTGGATGGTGTGGCCTGCCGAGCTTCTTCGGACGAATTATTGTTGGGAGAAGTCTCCTCTTTAAGCCGTCGTAGGTATCCCTTCTGGAGACTGCACTCCTTAGACGGGGCCGGCTAGGATCTCGGGACTTGAGCATATGGGGCGTCTTCAGATGTAGTCTGAAAACAATCAGCCTTGTTGAATGCCAGGGGTGCGCCGTTCCAGCCGCGCTTGGGGTGTACTGATTCGCCATGTGCCCGACCATACCGTGCGGTTGTTCATGTTTGTGGTCTTGCTGCCAATTCTCGATCTTTGCCCTAACATCTTCCAGCGACAAGAACCAACGCTAAATCAAACATTCCCACCGACCAGAGGTAGAACCTAAGGTCAAGCTACGTTCAGATAAACTCGGGTCAATCGCCCACCGCGCACGAAGGGAGATCTTAACGAGATTTTCCCCGGTATTTTTGGCTCAGCTATCAGGGAGACGATCTACAGTTAACCGGATGACCGCGGCGCGCAAAGACTCAAATACGCAATGCATTCAACTGAGGGCGGAATTCATCTGTCAGAAAGAGAATGTGCACTTCCCGGGATACACCAGCCGGTGCTTATGACTATTTGAGTGCGCCGCAAAAGTCCAATGCCGAGTGTGCGACTAGCTGTTTCTGTATAGCAGGATCGAAAAACTGACGGTGCCTCACCAACACGGCAATAACGTCTGCCTGGCTTATCGCCTGCTCGATCCCGACCAAAGAAAACTCTTCGTGCGACTCAATGTTGGGTTCTACGGCAATCACATCGTAACCCTGCGATTTTAGCACTGACGCAACATGCAAGGCCGGAGATTCGCGCAGGTCATCAATATCCGGTTTAAACGCCAACCCCAAGCACGCGATCGTGGGGCATTTTCCCGTGGCCGCTTCCATATTGCCTGCAATAATCTCAATCTTCTCAATTACCCACCTAGTCTTGTAATCGTTGACCTCACGTGCTGTTCGGATTAGACGAGTATTTTTTAAATCACGCGCAACAATAAACCATGGATCTACTGCGATGCAATGACCACCAACACCGGCGCCGGGCTGTAAAATATTGACCCTTGGGTGTCGATTGGCTAGCTGGATCAGATTCCAAACATTTATACCCTCTGCATCGCAAATCAGCGAGAGTTCGTTCGCAAAAGCAATATTGACATCTCGAAAGCTATTTTCAGTCAGCTTACACATTTCTGCCGTTTTGGCATCCGTCTCCAGAACAGCACCCCGCACAAATGTCCTGTAAAAGTCCGCCACTGCTGTGGTCGCCTCCGGTGTCAACCCACCGACAATGCGGTCATTTTCGACCAACTCGGTCATGATTCTGCCCGGAAGAACTCTCTCCGGACAATACGCCATGTGAATGCCCTCGACGTTGACGCCAAATTCACGCAGCACGGCTTGCATCTGCTCAGTAGTTCCCACGGGCGAGGTGGACTCCAAAATTACCAAGTCACCTGTCTTGACGAAAGCTGCAATACTTCGCGTTGCGGCAAGCACGTAATCAATGTTGGGCTGTGGGACTTCGCCAGCTTCGTGAAACGGAGTGGGCACGCAAATCATGTATACATCGCCCGCTTGCGGGAATGTCGATGCCTTTAGGCGCCCTACCGCTACCGCCGAACGAACGAACTCATCCAAGTCAGGCTCGACAATATGAACCTTGCCCTGATTAATTGTTTCGACGGCGTGCTGACTAATATCCGTACCTAAAACGGTATAGCCCTCGCTTGCCAGTAGGGCCGCGGTCGGTAAGCCAATGTAGCCAAGCCCAAAAACGCTTATTAACTTATTCTTCACAAGAAAACACCTTTCTTTAACTATTTCTGAGCACATCCATAATTCGATCACAAGCCTTACCGTCTCCATAGGGATTGTGAGCACGTGAAACTTTTGCGTAGTGAACGTCATCTTCGAGAAGGCGGGAAACGCCTGCGACAATACGTGCCTTGTCCGCGCCAACCAACTCCACGGTTCCCGCCTCCACGGCCTCCGGCCTCTCAGTCACATCGCGCATCACCAAAACTGGCTTTCCCAAGCTTGGTGCTTCTTCTTGGATACCACCACTGTCCGTCAATACCACATGGCTCTGCTTAAGCAGCCACAAAAACGGCTCATACCCCAGGGGCTCAATCAAATGCACATTGGATAGGCCGCCCAGAATCTTACGGACAGGATTCTGGACATTTGGATTTAAGTGCACGGGATAGACGAAATGCACCTTGGGAAATCTCGATGCCAGCTCACATAATGCCTCGCATATCTGAAGGAAACCCTCACCAAAGTTCTCTCGTCTGTGTCCCGTAATAAGCACAAAACGGTCTATCCGCCAGTTAAATGGCAGAGTTAGATCAAGAGACTCCTCGAGTCTCGTTGATCGTTCATCGTCGGCGTCAATACGGTTCAACACCCAATGCAGTGCATCAATCACAGTATTGCCGGTCACGGTTATGAATTCATCTGCCACGCGTTCGGCGATCAAGTTGGCACGACCATTTTCAGTGGGAGTAAAATGCCAACGTGTGACCTTGCTGGCGACTTGGCGATTGAACTCCTCCGGGAAAGGTGCGGAAAGATCATACGTTCGAAGGCCTGCCTCTACGTGGCCAACAGCTATGCCTTCATAGAAGCCAGCCACCGCGGTAGCTAGTGTTGTTGTGGTGTCACCATGCACCAAAATAATATCCGGCTTGTCATATCTAAAAATGTCCTTCATACCTTGGAGAACCTTCGTCGTAACATCAAATAGATCCTGACCTGGCTTCATGACGTCTAGATCAATATCCGGGACGATCTCAAAAATCTTCAATACTTGGTCCAGCATTTGACGATGCTGTGCTGTCACACACACCTGCACATCAAACGTCTCGGGCTCGGCTTTGAACTTGTGCACAAGCGGAGCCATTTTGATAGCTTCTGGTCGCGTCCCAAAAACCAGCATGACCTTCTTCCGTTTACTCATTTATCCTCCGCGAAATCTCCATAGCGATGCCATTTTCGGACGCAAATCGAACGGTTGGATCTTTTGCTTAGCGGAGTTGTCCATAATCGACCGGACCCGATGCAGGCACGTGTGTACTTGCGCCGCCCGCTGCATCCTGAGCTGCAGCCGCTCGAGGCGGTACAGGCGCAGAACGCGCTTCTTGTTCAACTCCCAGCCCTCCCGCCGTCGCATCACATGGATTCGCTGAAAGCCGAAGCGAGGTCGCACCGAGGCGATCTCCCAGATCTCTTTCGCTGCAAGGCGGTTCGTCTATCGCCTGACTTTTACGGCTATACGTCGAGCCGTAGAACTGTGCCTGGCGGCAGGTCTTGCAGCTGCTCAACTGATAACCCTCCTTGATCCAACCGACCACCGCACGGCTCATGGCCAGCTCCAGAGCTTTTTCCGCACAAACTCGCTCAGGATGCGCTTGTCCAGCGTCAGCCAAGCCACCACTCGCTTCCGCGGAATGCTCTCGTCGCGCGGATCTCGTAGCTCTCGCAACTCCGTCAGATCCAGCTTGGCGCAAGTCTCCTTACAAATGTGGCAACGTGCCCCGCTAACTTACAAACCGCCGGGATACTTCCGCTACCCCCGTGCCGCATTCGGGCTGGCGCGGTACGTACCTCACATCTCCCCTAAACCTCGACTTCTTCACTTCCTAATCTCCGGCTGGAGGGTCCCAAACGCCTGCCTAGTCCAATTCTAAAGTGGGGTCGAAAAGTGGGACGTCACGTCAGTTCTTCAATCCTGTATTAACTACAAGCGCGAGCCGACTTGACGCGGGGGGGCGGAAGCCGGGTTTCGAGCTAATGAGATCTGAACGCGTTGGCGACGAACACCCACAAAAGCCCGAGAAGACCTCCGACCAAGGTGCCCACGATCGCAATCAACGAGCGCTTCGGACTGGCCCTATATTTTGGCGACTGAGCCGCGTCAATCACACGGAATGCGAATTCGTTATTGCCGCGAGCGAGCATCACCTTCTGGAGTTCGGTTTCCAGCAAGCGCCCGATCGCATGCTGGAGGGTCACCACGGAGGTCTTAGCCAATTCAAGTTGAAGATAGGCAACATTAGCCTCTGCCTGAGCCAACGCTCTCTCCCTAAGCTTGTCATTCACCATCTCAACAAGTTGCGTTGCCCATGCGGCCGCGAGATCCGGGTCATGCCACTCGATGGCAACGGTCGTAAGACCCGACTTTCTATCCTCACTGACCTGGAGAATATGTTGATGAAAAAAGCGCACTGCGTCCCGTTCGTCAGGGTAGGTATCCGGGTCATCCCCGATCCAACGGCTGTTAGATGCATCCCAGCGCTCACGGAAGAGTATGGGCAGCAATTGATTGTCCGAAATAAACTCTTTTGCAAGCTCGCGAGACTTGAGCGTCGCGATCGCGTCTACAGAATCTCCACCCCCGATACTCAAGCCAGCGAGCGCGGCCAAACCACCCAGCTGGCCGCCGAGCGAAGGCGCACTCTTTTCTTCCGCAGGCGCCAATAGGGCCTCGGCTCGGTACCACTCCGTCGCGAGCAAGGCGTACGCGACTGATGCGGTCGCGAAAAGAACGGTCACAGCAATGATCCGCCACTTGCCCGCCCATATGATCCCCCAAAGCTCACGCAGATCGATCTCGTCGTCGGATGAATCTCGCATCAAATGCTCTGGCATCACGTAGACGAGGCGCTCGCTAGCTCCTGCCGGTGCATTAATGGCGGCAACTCTTTCCTCGGGGGGTTTGTCGGCCATTCGCCTGCGCTCTAGAACGAATTCACCGCCGCCACCGCGACAGCGAGGTTGAAGATAATCGTCGTCACGGCACTCCAAAGCGACAGCGGCCTCATTCGCTCGATATCCGTCGGCACAACGATCGTGTCGCCCGGCTCGATCTGCATATTCGTCGCCTGGAACCACTTGCGCGAGCCACTGGCCGTCACATGGCCATTAGCGCGCACGATGTAAATCCGCGCGCTGTCTGCCCGACGCGTGGTTCCGCCGCTCAGGTTGATGTAATCATCGCGACTGAGCCTCTCCTCGAACAGAATCGACGTCGGGCTTTGCACTTCGCCAAGCACGGTAACCGACTGCATCGGACCCGGCACCATCAAGACGTCGCCGTCCTCGAGGATGATGTCGTCACGCGAACCGGGCTCGGCTGCAAGCACTCGCCGAAGATCCATCGCGAGCCGCCCCACCGCAGTCGCCTGGTTGAGCTCACTGAGCAGCCCGCGTCCCGTTGCCAGTGCCTCAGTGGTCTGGGCGCCGCCCTCCTGCGCCTGCTGGAGGGCCAACGCCGACATATCGGCTTCCATACGCTCCGCAAGCTCGCGAAGCTGCTGCGCCTCGCGCTCGCGCAACTTGACCCGCGTGAACACCGCGCCGTTGATAAACGCTCGCTCCGTGAGCCCCCCGGCACGCTGGATCACCGACAGCAATGTCTCGTCCACGCGGATCGGGTAAGTCCCCGGGAAACGGACCTCGCCGCGCAACTCCACCGAGTGCTGTTCGGTCCAATTCGTGACTTCTTTCACGTGGAGAAAATCATAGGAACCCAGTAACAGATCCGCTCCCGGGATGCCCGCGCGGACCGCAGCCAGGTCAATACTGATCAACTCCGCCTCGCGATACTCGCCGTTGACCACCTCGTAACGCGTCACCTCGGCCTCGGTGATATAGGCGCTCTCCGCGAGGCTCCCGCCCGCGCGCAGCAGATCGCTCACGCGCATCCCCGGTTCGAGCGGGTAAAGACCCGGCGCACGCACTCGCCCACCGACCCGCACGACTTCCGCCGCCGAATCGAAATCCGCCTGCAGGCGCAACTCGTCCAGCAGTTCATCCACCACGATCCGGCGGTCTGCCTCCAGCAAGGCCTGGAGCTCCTCTGGACCCTCGGCGCCAAGCGCCATCCCGTTCAACACCCCGGGCCGCGCCTGGCCATTTTGTGCCACGCCGTTCCGGGACCGGGCGGATCCATTCTGCCCGTTCTGTCCCTGCTCCTCGAGTTCAAGCGGCACCCGGCTGAACACCGTCACCCGGTCGCGCGGTTGCAGCTCGATGTCCGCAGCCGAACCCTTCGCGCGCAACGCCGCTTCCAGGTCCACCGAAACCGCCATGATGCGGCGGTCGGGCGCGCGCTCGCGGCGGATCAGCACGTAGTTCGCGTCGGCCAATGGCTTCAGCGCCGACAGCGACGGCACTAGGTCGCTGATGCGCAGGCCAGGCCGGTACTGCATCCGCATCGGCCGGTAGACATGACCGAGGAGTTGCACAGTGTTGTCTACCCGCTCGAGCACCGAGGGCACTTCGAGAAGATCCCCGCCACGCAACCGCAGGCCCTGGCCCGCGGCGCTCTTCAAATCGACATCCAGCAGGATCCGCGCCTGGTCTTCGCTGATCCGCGCGAGCCTCCCGCCCTGCGGATAAGCTCCCGCGGTGAGACCGCCAGCCAGTTCGACCAGCTCCGCCGTCGTCGTCGCACCCTTGATCTCGTAAACGGCCGGCCGGCGCACTTCGCCGTCCACCGCGACCTGGGTACCCACCGGCGGAATGAAGATCACGTCACCCGGCATGAGCCGCACATCGCCGCGGGTATCGCCGCGCAACAGCAGGTCATAGAGATCCAGCCGCGTCACCAACGCGCCATTACGCTTCAGCTCGATGTTGCGCAGCGAGCCGATCGGCTTCACCCCGCCGCTGGCAAACAGCGCATTGGTGATGGTCGAGAGGCTGCTCACGGTATACGAGCCCGGCCGTTGCGCGTCGCCGAGGACGAAGACACGGATCGAGCGCAGCTCACCCATGGTGACGCTGGCGGTCGCGCCGATCATCTGCTGCGAGACCCGTTCCTGGAGGATCCGGCGGGCCTCGTCGAACGTCATCCCGGCCACGGTGATCGGGCCGAGTTCCGGGAAATTGATCGCCCCATCACGGTTGACCGCGAGGGTAAAACTGCCCGGCGTCGCGCCCATCAGCTGGACATTGACCACGTCGCCCGGCCCGAGGACATAGTCCACCGGCACCGGCACATCGGTCACCGGCGCAAAGGTGCTCGGCACATCGCTGAACAGGTCGTAGCCAAACAAGGGCAGCCCGGTCGCCGGATCGATCACCTGCGCCGGTCCGCGCTCCGCACCCTCGCCCCGTCCGTTCTGACCGTTCTCGCCGTTCTGCCCGTCACCCATCGCCTCGCCGTTACGCCCGTCCCGGAAGGCACGCTCGTCCCGGGTATCGTCAAGTGCCTGCGGCTGGCGGCCCGGCTGCAGCTGGCTCGGCTGGATGCCGTACTGGCGCATCAACCGCTGCTGTTCGGCTTGCGGCAACTGCCGGAACATTTCCAGCTGCGCGGGCGTCGGCGTCTGGGCTAAAGCAGGGCCGACGGACAACAGCGACAAGAGCAGCACCGCCAGCACGGCCGAAAGAGTCAACAGTCTGTTCATTGAGTCACTCGAGAATCCAGTTGCGCCGGGTGCGTTCACAGCCCGGAGTAATCCCACGTCCATTGCACGAAGGCCTGCACATCGGTTTCGCTCTCGTCCGTCACGCGGTTATCCGCGTACTGTACGCCAAGCCCGAGGCTGAGCGTACCTAGATCCAGCGATTCGTGCTTGATCGCACGGCGATGGCTCAGCTGCAGGCCGACGAAGTCCAGCTCATCCGGCGAAACGGTATGCAACGCGCTGAGCCCGGCGCCGTTACCCCGTTCGTTGATTGTCCCGGTGCGCAACAAGCCGTTCCACGTCCGCTGCCGCGCATCGCTGAGCATCAGCCCGGCGGTCAGCACCTCGCTGTCGCCATCCACCCCGGCGCCGATGGCGCGACCCTCGAAACGGTAGCCGGTCGTGTAGATCGAATGGTTATAGGCGGTGCCGTAGCGCGGCTCGCTCTGCCAGAACTCCACCGTGGTGTTGGTGTACTCGAGATGCGCCCGCCATTGGCCGGTGAACAGGCGGTTGCTCATCGTGCCCCAGGTCTCGCCACCGAACTGGGCGAAGTAGCGCGATGGCAGGCCGCCCGCCTCGTCCTCGCCTACCGCCTGGGCATAGAGCGCCCAAGGCCCGTCACCGAACGGCGAGCTCCAGCGCACGTCGAAGGCCCCCAGCTGGTTGCCGGGCTCCGTGTCCGCCGTGAGGTCGTCGTCGCCGCGGTTGTCCTGTCCCAGCACCAGGTCCGTGAAGGTGCTGAAACCGCACGGCCGCCCTCGCCCGCACCACTGCGCGGAACGCGTCAGGCCGATCTCGAGATCGTTGAAGGGCCGGAAGTTGACGCGAAACGCCACGAGGCGCGCATCCGGCACCGCCCGGTTGGTCTCGAGAAACCCCCAGAAAAAGGAGTAGGTCCAGGGTCCGAGCCACGACAGCCAGCGCGTCTCGAAGGGTTTTGCCACGTTGCGCTCGAGCCCGAGCCCCGGGATCGGCCGCGCGTTGGAGGACATCACCAGGGCATCGTCGTGGGACGGTCCCCACCAGCGGTCCAGCGCCCCGGCGTGGAGAATGTGGTTACCGATCACGGCCGCGAGGTAGGAACCGTCGCCGCGCCATTCCTGGTCGCCCGGCAGCGGGTCGGCCACGAAGCTGACCTGGGCCCTGGCGGCAAACCGGTCGCCCAGCCAGGACGCGCCGACCCGTACCTCCGATTCTTCACGCGGCGTGTCCTCGAAAGTCCGCGTCCAGAAACTGTCGGTCCGCGCGGAGAGTTTCGAATTGGGTTGCAGCCCGCGTAGCCCGCGCACCGTATCGAAGCGCTGCTGGACCCGGGCGCGCGCCGCGAGGACCGCCGGCGAGAGGGTCCCTGGCGCCGGGTCGCTCGCGAGGTCCGCGGCGATGGTCGCCCAGGGGAGCGGCCAGGTCGTGACGGGAGACTTGATGACGCCGGCGTCGGCCAGCAGCTGGATGTCGTGACGCAAGGCGAGGTCGCCCGGTTTCACCCACGGATCGGCGCAAAGCGGGGTCGCCGCAAGGGCCAGGATGATGGCCGCTGCGCCAATAATAAGTCTCATGGTTTCAGGCATGTGCATCGCGCCTGGATCCTTCCGTAAGCGCTTCTGCTCCCCGTGGTCGTGCAGTGCCAAATAAGTCGGGCCGAGCCGCGACTCACGCATGATAGGGGGCGGGGACGGTGGGGACAAGCAGGCGGATATTCGCGCGGTGTGACGGGGAATGGGATCTGCCGGTTGGGGCGGCGGCGTGGCTAGATCGCGTTGGCTCAGGGCCTGAGCTATATGACACTAATAGTGATATCATTCGGCCCGCCGCTTTCCTCGATTGAGAGGTTGGACAGACCAAATGAGCCACATTGATCTTTACACTTATCGGGTCAGCTGGTCCGACGAAGATCACGAGTTCGTCGCTACCTGCGCAGAATTTCAGGCCCTGAGCTGGCTGGACGCGGCGCCCGAGCGGGCTCTTGGTGGCATACGCAAGCTTGTGCAAGACAGTGTCGCCGACATGGAGCGATCAGGGGAGCCCCTGCCGGAGCCTTTATCGACCCGGCGTTTTAGCGGGAGGTTCGTTGTGCGCGTGCCTCCCGATCTGCACCGCAGCCTCGCGACCCAGGCCGCGGAATCGGGGATCAGTCTGAATCGGCTGGTGACACATAAGTTGTCGCGCGGCAGCTAAGCCGGTTTCTTTGCCCTCACTCAGAGACACTGACTGGCATCTCACCGTTCGCTCGAATGTGACTTGCCATCGGCTTGAGAATCCGAGGGCATTGCCCATAAACTGCCTTTGACATACTATATTTAGTATATCTATGCTCTCGGAATGTGGGAAATACTTGAGCATCGTCGCGCGGCACGCCAGCTGGATAAGCTCCCTCCAAGAATCCTGAAACGATATGAAAAATGGAAAGACGTGGTTCGCATGTCGGGGCCATTCGGGCTTCGGGCGATCAGGGGATTCCGAGACGAATCCCTGTCAGGGATCTGGAATGGGCATCGCTCTTCGCGCCTTAACGAGCAATATAGAATCATCTACAGGATTGTGCGGGACCAAGTGATCGTAGAAGTCGTGGACATAAATGCACATGACTACCGGAGGAAATAAGATGAGTGATTATCGGAGGGCCCGACAGCGCATTTCAGTCTCGATCGGTGAGTCCGTCCGCATCATGCGCGAACTCCAGGAGCTCAGCCAGAACGAGCTGGCAGCAATCACAGGGATTCCGCAATCGACCATCTCGGCCATCGAGCGCGACCGGATCAATCTCGGCGTCGAGCGGGCGAAGACCCTGGCGCGGGCACTTCATTGCCATCCGGCGGTGTTGGTGTTTCCGGGCTGGGACGTCGATCGCGAATCGGCGGCCTAGGAGCCGACACAGCTAGCGTAAAACCAAGCTCGCGCTATCGTCGACCGGTCCCCTGGGTCTGATTCTCAGGCGCAGCCGTTGTGTCCCGAAGACGGCCTTCCACGTACTTGTGCAGCACACTCGCGATCAGGGTCTGGTACGGCATGCCCTCTTCCAATGCGCGCTTCTGCAGGGAGCGCAGGTCCTGGGAGGAAATCCGGATATTGATACGCGCATCTTTTTTCAAGGCGGCGCGCGCATATCCCTGATGCCGGGCGATCAACTCCTTCGCTCCGCGCGTAGACTTGAGCTTACCGGCCTCGAATGCCTCCAGGATGTCTTGTTCTTCGCGGCTCAATTCATTCATCGTGCACACCTCGGAATAATCGCGTGGCTTTACGGCTCGGGATGATGGTTTTCAGGAAGATTTCACCCTCGGACTCCACGAACGGCACAAGGTACACGTACCCGTCGACCAGGACGACGTAGATCTTCTGACCCGGGTAGCGTTCCGGATTCGGGTGATCCACCACATCCAACACATCGCCCGCCTCGAGGTGAAAAAGAACCTCCTCGAAAGAGACTCCGCGTTCCAGCTTCAGCCTGAGATTCTTGTCCGGGTCCCATGCAACCAATTTCATGAGCCAGCCTCATCGTATGGATGCCTAATGTATGCCTTTCCGGCGACATTGGCAACCCGGTACAGGCGATGCCACCGCCTCTATCAATGCAACTTCAAATGCGGCCGGATCACCCGGTGCAAACTCTTCAACAGGATCATCAACACCCCCCGCACCGGCCCATACAACTCGATGAGATGCCGCCGGTAAAGGCTCAAATAAGTGAACCGCGCAATGCGCCCCTCGACCATCACCCCGCCGCCGAGGAACGAAAACAGGTTCCCCACGGTATGGAACCTGGACAGGTTCACCAGCGACCCCAGGTCCTTGTAAACATAAACGTTGTCCGGCGCCTCGCCCCGCATCATGGACATGATGTTGTCGGCCGCCACGTGCCCCAGCTGGCGGGCAGCCTGGCCGCGCGGCGGGACCCAGCTGCCGTCATCCTGCGGACAGGCACAGCAGTCGCCGATGGCGAACACCCGGTCGTCCCGCGTGGTCTGGGCCGTGGGCCGCACCACCAGCTGGTTGATGCGGTTGGTCTCGAGACCGCCCAGCTCCCTCAGCACGTCGGGCCCGCGGATCCCGGCCGACCAGATGACGATGTCCGCCGCCACGACATAGCCGCCCTGGAACGTAATATTGCGGTCGGTGACTTCGACGACGCGCGTGTTGGTCAGCACCTGCACACCGATCCGTTCGAGTTCCCGCGCCACGGAGTCCGAGATCTTGTCGCGGCCGACCTTGGGCAGGATCCGTTCATCCGCCTCGATCAGCGTGACGTCGAGCAGCGATGTGTCGATCTTGTAGCCGTAGCCACGCAACTGGTCCACCGCATGGTGCATCTCCGCCGCCATCTCGGTGCCCGTGGCCCCCGCGCCGACGATCGCCACCTTGATGCGTTCCTGGCGTTGCTCGTGGCTGGCGTAGCGCAGGAAGCGATTGAGCAGGATCTTGCGGATCCCCATCGCCTGCTCGGTGTCGTCGAGGAACAGGCAATGGCGCTTCACGCCCGGGATGCCAAAGTCATTTGCCACGCTGCCGATGGCGATCACGAGGTAGTCGTACTCGAGGTCGCGCGCCGGCAACAACTCCGTGGCCCCGTCATAGATCGGCGCCAGCACGACGCGGCGGTTGGCCCGGTCGAGCCCCGCGAGCCGGCCCTGCTGGAAATGGTAGCCGTTGGCCGCCGCATGGCCGCGGTAGCTGACCGCATCGATGCCCGTGTCGAGCGCGCCGGTCGCGACCTCGTGCAACAGCGGTTTCCACACGTGGCTCTCGACCCGGTCCACGAGGGTGACGTGCGCACTTCCCTTGCGCCCGAGCTTGCGCCCGAGGCGGGTGGCCGTGCCGATGCCGCCCGCGCCGCCCCCGACAATGACGATCCTGTGCATGTTCACGATGGTCCCGGTTCGCTGGGCTCCCTCCGAGTTTATCGCATTGCAGCATAACCGACGCGAGCGATTATCAATCGGTTCCGCGCGGGAGATTGCGACCCGCACCCGGCGCGACCCGCCGCTTCGATCCAGGCGCAACTTGATGGGTTTTCCAATTATTCCGGCACGATATTTTTCGTCCGCGCTGAATATCCGGCGAATGTATTATTAATTTATTATTGCAACTTATTAATTCGGGAGTTATGGTTTAACGGCCTGCTTCTTATATTTGATCGACATAACAAGGCCTATTAAACATGTCTGCAAAATTAAAGGAATTGCGCAACAAGGAAGCGTTGCTCGCCAAGCTCACGGAGGAGTTGAAGGCGTTGGAGAACGACAAGGAACTCAAGAGCGATATCAAGTTGCGCGACGAGATCGAGGCGCTGTTGAAAAAACATGGTCGCCCGGTCTCACATCTCGCCGTGTTGTTCGACCTGCGCCCGGCCCCGGCCCGCGGGCGCAAGCGCGCCGGCGCCAAGGCGGCCAAAGCCCCCGTGCGCAAGCGCCGGCGCCGCAAGCTGAAGGTCTACCTGAACCCGCACACCGGCGAGAAAGTCGAGACGCGCGGCGGCAACCACCGCGTGCTCAAGGCCTGGAAGGCGGAACACGGTTCCGAGGTCGTCGAAAGCTGGGTCGCCGGCGAGTAATTACCGGAATTACTTTAATTACGGGTAATTACGGGCTGATCCGGTAAGTACGGGCTGATCCCGCGAAAGGCGGGATCGCCCGTTTTATTCTTTATTACCCGGCTTCCCGCCGAGAGCGCGGCCCGCAAACCCCGCTCAACGCCAGCGCGCGATCGCGTCCAGCAACCCGCGCGTTGACGCATCTCCGCCCTGGAAACCGTCGGGATCGCTCACGGCCCCGGCGAGTTCGCCGGCCAGCTTCTTGCCGAGCTCGACGCCCCACTGGTCGAAGGCATTGATGCCCCAGATCACGCTCTCGACGAACACCTTGTGCTCGTAAAGCGCAATCAGCTTGCCGAGCGTCGCGGGGTCGAGCTTCTGGAACAGGATCGTGGTGCTGGGCCGGTTGCCCGGGTGCACCTTGTGGGGCACCAGCGGGTGGTCGTCGCCCAGTTCCGCCTTGAGCGTGTCCTCGTCGAGCCCCTCGGACAGCGCGCGGGCCTGCGCGAGGAGGTTGGCGAGGGCGAGATCGTGCTGGACCTGCGAGGGACCGGAGGCCTGGACCGGGGCGAGGAAATCCACGGAGGCCTTGCGCGTGCCCTGGTGGAGCAACTGGTAGAAGCTGTGCTGTGCGTTGGAGCCCGGCTCGCCCCACAGCACCGGCTCGGTCCCGACGCTCACGCGGCTGCCGTCGCGCCGGACGCGCTTGCCGTTGGATTCCATGTGCAGCTGCTGCAGGTAGGCGGGGAAGCGCGCGAGGCGGCTGTCATAGGGCAGCACCGCGAGGCTCTCGTAGCCGAGGAAGGCGGTGTTCCAGACCCCGAGCAGGCCGAGCAGCACGGGCAGGTTGTCGTCGAGCGGCGCATCGCGGAAATGGCGGTCCATGATCCGTCCGCCGGCCAGCAGCGCGCGGAAGTTGTCCATGCCCACGGCCAGCGCGATCGACAGCCCCACGGCGGACCACAGCGAGTAGCGCCCCCCGACGAAGTCCCAGAAGCCGAAGCGGTTGGTCGGCGAGATGCCGAAAGCGTCCATGGCGTCGTGGTTGGTGGACACGCCGACGAAGTGTGTCGCCACGGCTTCGGCCCCCATCCGCTCGGTGAACCACTCGCGCGCGGCATGGGCGTTGGTGAGCGTCTCGAGGGTGGTGAAGGTCTTGGAACAGATGACGAACAGGGTGGTGCCCGGCTCGACCTGTTCGAGCACGTCGGCGAGCCCGACGCCGTCGATGTTCGAGACGCAGTGGACTTTCATGCCCGGCACCGCATATCCGGCCAGCGCGTCCACGGCCATGGCGATGCCCAGGTCGGAGCCGCCGATGCCGATGTTCACCACGTCGGTGAACTTGCGCCCGGTGGCGTGGCCCGCGTACTGGCCGGAGTGCACCGCGCGCACGAAAGCGTCCATGCGGTCGAGCACCTCGTGGACGGCGGCCGTCGCGTCGAAATCGCCGTCGAAATAAGGGTCGTCTCGATCGGCTCTTAGAGCGGGATGGAGCACGGCGCGGTCTTCGGTGTTGTTGATGTGCTCGCCGGCGAACATCCGCTCGCGCATCGCCTCGACGCCCGTCTCGCGGGCGAGGCGCTTGAGCAGGCGCATCGTCTTGCGCGTCACCTGGTTGCGCGAGTAATCGACCAGGATCCCCTCGAACTCGGCGGAGAACCGCGTGTAGCGCTCGGGGTCGCGCCGGAACATGCTGCGCAGGTGACGCTTCGCGAGATCCTCGCGGTAGTGCGTCCTGAGCGCCCGCCAGGACTTCAGGCCCTTGGGCCAGCTCACGTCCCTGCTCCCCATGCGCGATGTCCTGTAAAGGATCGACAGCCCTGCATCATCATCCCTGCCCGTTACGATAATAAGACACGTACCAGTCCACGAACTGCGCGATGCCCTCCTCGACCGGGGTCGCGGGGCGATAGCCGACATCATTCACCAGCGCCTCCACGTCGGCCCAGGTATCGGGCACGTCGCCGGGCTGCATCGGCAGCATGCGCTTTTCCGCGGTCTTGCCGAGGCGCTCCTCGAGCACCTCGATGTAGCGCATCAACTCGATGGGGCCCTGGTTGCCGATATTGTAAAGCCGATACGGCGCGAAGCTGGTGCCGGGGTCGGGCGCGTCGGCGTCCCAGTCGGGATTCGGCGTCGCGACCTTGTCCAGGCAGCGGACCACGCCCTCGACGATGTCGTCGATGTAGGTGAAATCGCGCCGGTGGTTGCCGTAGTTGAACACGTCGATCGGCTGGCCCTCGAGGATCGCCTTGGTGAACTTGAACAGCGCCATGTCGGGCCTTCCCCAGGGCCCGTACACGGTGAAAAAGCGCAGGCCCGTGGTCGGCAGCTGGTAGAGCGCCGAGTAGGTGTGCGCCATCAGCTCGTTGGCTTTCTTCGTCGCGGCGTAGAACGACAGCGGGTGATCGACGTTCTGGTGCACCGAGAACGGCATCTTCGTGTTGGCGCCGTACACGGAGCTGGTCGAGGCATAGACCAGGTGCTGCACCCCGCCGTGGCGGCAGCCCTCGAGCAGGTTGGTCTGGCCGACCAGGTTGCTCTCGACGTAGGCCATCGGGTTTTCCATGGAGTAGCGCACCCCCGCCTGGGCCGCGAGGTGCACGACCCGGTCGAAGCGCTCGGTCTTGAACAGCTCCATCATGCCGCTGCGATCGACCAGGTCGAGCTTGCGGAAGCGCCATTCCGGTTCGTTCTGCAGCCGGCTGAGCCGGGCGCGCTTGAGGGTGGGATCGTAGTACTCGTTGAGATTGTCGAGCCCCACGACCTCGTCGCCCCGGGCCAGCAGCTTCTTCGCCACGTGGGAACCGATGAACCCGGCCGCGCCGGTGACTAGCACTTTCATTGTTTTCTTCCTTCTTGTCAGGCGCGGCTGCTTCGGAGCAGCTCTTGGCGCGCGCAGTCCCAGTCCCTAGAGTCGCCCGTCCACCGCATCGGCCGGCAAGACATGCTTGATATCGTAGACCACGGCGTCGGCCCGGCCATAGCCGCGCACCCCGGCGGCCCCCAGGGCCCGGAACTGGTCGTGGGCCACCGCCAGCACCACGGCGTCGTACGCCCCGTGCTGCGGTTCGGCCGCCAGCTCGATGCCGTACTCGTGGCGGGCCTCGTCCGCATCCACCCACGGATCACAGATATCCACCCGGGCGCCGACGTCCTCGAGCTCGCGGACCATGTCCACGACCTTGGTGTTGCGGATATCCGGGCAGTTTTCCTTGAAGGTCAGCCCGAGCACCAGGATGCGGCTGCCCCTGACCGTCTGGCCCGCCTTGATCATCAGGCGAATGATCCGGTTGGCCACGTAAATCGCCATGTTGTCGTTGAGCCGGCGCCCCGCGAGGATCATGGCGGGGTGGTAGCCGATCTCCTGGCTCTTGTGCGTCAGGTAATAGGGGTCCACGCCGATGCAGTGTCCGCCGACCAGGCCGGGCCGGAAGGGCAGGAAATTCCACTTGGTCCCGGCGGCCTCGAGCACCTCGAGGGTGTCGATGCCGAGCCGGTTGAAAATCATCGCCAGCTCGTTGATCAACGCGATGTTGACGTCGCGCTGGGTGTTCTCGATGACCTTGGCCGCTTCCGCGACGCGGATCGACGAGGCCTTGTAGGTGCCGGCCGTGATCACGCTGCCATACAGCGCATCGACGAAATCCGCCACCTCGGGCGTCGAGCCGGAGGTCACCTTGAGGATGTTCTCGACGCGGTGCTCCTTGTCGCCCGGGTTGATGCGCTCCGGGCTGTAGCCGGCGAAGAAATCCTTGTTGTACTCGAGGCCGGTCAGTTTCTCGATGATCGGGATGCACACCTCCTCGGTGGCGCCGGGGTACACCGTGGATTCGAAAATCACGGTGTCGCCCGGCTTCACGAGCTGGCCCAGCGTGCGGCTGGCGCTCCTCAGCGGCGAGAGGTCGGGGATCTTGGCCGAATCGATCGGCGTCGGGACCGTGACGATATAGACGTTGCAACCGGCCAGCCCGTCGGGTTCGGCGGTGAAGCCGAGGTGGACGGCCGAGGCGAGCTCCTCGGGCGAGGTCTCGAGGGTCGAATCGCGGCCGGACTCGAGCTCGGCGATCCGTTCGGCCTTGAGATCGAAACCGACCGTCGCGAAACGGCGGCCGAACGCGACGGCCAGCGGCAGGCCGACGTATCCCAGGCCGATGATGCCGATCTTCACCTCGTCCATGGTGGGCAGCTTCAATGTCTTCTCCTCGGTTCCGGTGGCGCTCGCGCAAAACGAGCTGGATGCCCTGCGGTTCGCCCCGGCCCGCCACGGGCGCGGCCACGACAAAGCGTCAACGCGACATTATATGTGAGCCGGCGCCCCGGAATGACTCGAACACCGTCACATTAGCCATTACCAGCCGGCCCGTTGTTGGCGCGGCTCGCCCGGCCGTCTATTATTGCCGCTGCCCGAAAATCCCGTCGCGGGTCGCGCAAGGCGCCCTGCCCGGGTTTTTTCTGGCCGAGATCCGATCCCCCGGGCCCAAGGAAACAGGACAGCCGGTGTACAAGCCACTCGTGAATTTCCTGCTGATGGGCCTGCTGCTGGCGGCCATCTGGCTGCTGTTGTCCGGCCTGTACAAGCCCATCCTGCTGGGTCTCGGCACCGCCTCGGTGCTGCTGACGCTGCTGCTCACGTGGCGCATGAACATCCTCGATGCGTACACCAACCCCATCTGGGCGGGCATCCGCTATGTCCCCTACTGGCCGTGGCTGAGCATCGAGATCGTCAAGTCGAGCTTCGACGTGGCGCGCCGCGTGCTGTCGCCCTCGATGCCGATCAGCCCGACGGTGTTCGAGCTCGATGCGAGCCAGACGACCACCGTGGGGCGGGTCGTGTATGCCAATTCGATCACCCTGACCCCCGGCACCGTGACGCTGGACGTGGAAGGACAGCGCCTGCGCGTGCATGCGCTGTCGCGCGACACCGTCGAGGCGCTGCTGGAGGGCGAGATGGACCGGCGGGTGAGCCGTGCGGAGCGGCGCCTGCCTGTGCCCCGGCCCGGCGAAGCGGGGGCGTCATGATCGTCGCCGCGATTCTCTCGATCCTCATCACCATGGCGCTCGCGGTGACGCGGGCCCTGCTCGGCAAGACGGTCTACGACCGGATCCTCGCCGTGAACGTGTTCGGCACGAAGACCGTGCTGCTGATCGCGGCGCTGGCTTTTCTCAGCGGCCGGCCGGACATTCTCGACATCGCCCTCGCCTACGCGCTGATCAACTTCATCGGCGTGATCGCGGTGCTGCGCTTCTTCGAGTACGACGGCGACGCGGCGACGCGCCCGGAGGGCGAGTGATGGCCGTCGCGATCGACCTGCTCAGCTGGGTGCTGATCCTCGTCGGCGGCGCCTTCGGCATCATCGGGGGGATCGGCCTGCTGCGCCTGCCGGATTTCTTCAGCCGCATCCATGCGGCGAGCGTGACCGACTCGATGTGCGCGCCCTGCATCATCGCCGGATTCATGCTGCAGTCGGGCTTCACGCTGGTCACCGTCAAGCTCCTGTTCCTCATCGTGTTCCTGTTCCTCACCAGCCCGACGGCCTCGCATGCGCTCGCCAAGGCGGCGCTGCACAGCGGCCTCGAGCCGGGCAAGCATTACGACGGGAATACCGGCAAGGAGCGCCAGGGCTGATGGATGTGCTCGTCGATATCGTGCTGCTGGCCTTGCTCGCGGTCTGCGCGATCTCGATCCTGCGGCTGCGCGACCTGTTCGCCATGGCCATGATGTTCGGCCTGTTCAGCCTGATCACCGCCGGCCTGTTCACCACGATGGACGCCCCCGACGTGGCTTTCACCGAGGCCGCGGTCGGCGCCGGCATCTCGACGATCCTGATCCTCACGACCCTCGCCCAGACGGCGCGGCGCGAGGTGCATCGACCGAAGCGCAGCGTGCTGTTGCCCCTCGCGGTGGTGTGGGTCACGGGCGCGGTGCTGATCTACGGCACGGCGGACCTGCCGGCCTTCGGCGACCCGGACGCCCCCGCGCACAACCACGTGGCGCCGCACTACCTGCAGGAATCCCCGGACGAGATCGGCATCCCGAACATCGTCGCCGCCGTGCTCGCCAGCTATCGCGGCTTCGATACGCTCGGCGAGGTCCTCGTGGTGTTCGCCGCGGTGGTGGGCGTGACGTCGCTGATCGGCCTGCGGCGCCGCCCGCCCGGGGTCACGGCGGGGTCGGTGGCGATGGAGCAGCACGACGTGCTCAAGATCATCGCCAAGATGGTGGTCCCCGTGATCCTGCTGTTCGGCCTGTACGTGCAGTTCCACGGCGAGTACAGCCCGGGCGGGGGGTTCCAGGCGGGCGTGATCTTCGCGGCGGCGATCATTCTCTATGCGCTGGTGTTCGACCTGGAGGCCGCGCGCAAGGTGATCCCGCCGGCGTGGCTGAACCGCCTCCCGGCGATCGGTGCACTCATCTTCGGCGGGGTGGGCCTCGCGACCATGCTGCTGGGCGGCAACTACCTGGATTACAACCAGCTCGCCGAGGACCCGAAGTTCGCCCAGCAGATCGGCATCATCCTCGTGGAGATCGGGGTCGGCGTGACCGTCGCGTCCTCGATGCTGGTGTTCTATTTCAGCTTCGCGGAGCGGGGGCGCGGGCGGCGCACCGGCGACGAAGAGGCCGGCGCATGAGCTTCTTCGAGCATTACAACTACCACCTCGCCATCGTGCTCTCGATGATCGGCTTTTACACGATGATCTCGCGCACCAACCTGGTGAAGAAGATCGCGGGGCTGAACATCTTCCAGGTCTCGGTGTTCATCCTGTTCATCAGCATCGGCGTGCTGGACGGCGGCACCGTGCCGATTCTCGAGGCGGGCCAGGAGAACTACTCGAATCCCCTGCCTCACGTGCTGATCCTCACGGCCATCGTGGTCGGCGTGGCCACCACGGCGCTGGGCCTCGCGCTGGTGGTCCGCATCCGCGAGGCCTACGGCACGGTCGAGGAGGACGAAGTCCAGGCACAGGACGACCTGCCCTGAACGCCGCCTCCAACATGCTCCCGCTGATCGTGGTCGCGCCCCTGCTGGGCGCGGCCGTGGCGGCATTGCTGCCGGCCGGCCGGCTGCCCTGGCTGTGGGCGACGGCGGTCAGCTGGTTCATGTTGTTCGCGGCCGCCGCGCTGGCGGCGGACGTGCTGGAACTCGGCGTGCTGAGCTACTGGATGGGCGCCTGGATGCCGCCCATCGGCATCGAGTACCGGCTCGACGCGGCGAACGCGCTGCTGGCGCTGCTGATCGCGGGGCTGGCCGCGGTGGTGATGCCTTTCGCGGGCCGCAGCCTCGGCCACGAAATCCCGGTCGAGAAGACGCCCTGGCTGTATGCCGCGATGCTGCTGTTTCTCTCCGGACAGATGGGCATCGCCGTCACCGGCGACGCGTTCAACGTGTTCGTGTTCCTCGAGATCTCGTCGCTGGCGACCTACACGCTGATCGCGCTCGGCCGCGACCGCCGCGCGCTGACCGCGTCGTTCTCCTACCTGATCATGGGCACGGTCGGCGCGACCTTCTTTCTCATCGGCGTCGGCCTGCTGTATGCCATGACCGGCACGCTGAACATGGCGGACCTCGCCGCGCGCATCCCGGACGTCGCACAGACGCGCACCGTGCACACGGCCTACGCCTTCATCGTGGTGGGTATCTGCCTGAAGCTGGCGCTGTTCCCGCTGCACCTGTGGCTGCCGAACGCCTACACCTACGCGCCCAGCGCCGTGACGGTGCTGATCGCCGCTACCGCCACCAAGGTGGCGATCTACGTCTTGGTGCGCTTCGTCTACACGGTGTTCGGGCCCGAGTTTTCCTTCGGCGAGATGCCGACGCTGTACCTGCTGGTGCCGCTGGCGGTGGTCGGCCTCTTGAGCACCTCGGTGGTGGCCATCGGCCAGGACAAGATCAAGCGCATGCTGGCCTATTCCTCCGTGGCGCAGATCGGCTACATGGTGCTGGGCATCGGCATGGCCACCAGCGCCGGGCTGACCGCGGCGCTGTTGCACGTGTTCAACCACGCGATGATGAAGGGTGCCTTGTTCATGGCGCTGGGTTGCATCGCCTATCGGCTCGGCACGTCGCGCATCGATGTGTTCCGCGGCCTGGGGCGGCGCATGCCGTTCACCATGGCGGCGTTCGTCGCCGGCGGGCTCAGCCTGATCGGGGTGCCGCTGACGGTCGGCTTCATCAGCAAGTGGCACCTGGTGCTGGCCGCCATCGAGCTCGGCTGGTGGCCGATCGTCGCGGTGATCATCATCGGCTCGCTGCTGGCGGTGATCTACATCTGGCGGGTCGTCGAGGTCGCCTATTTCCAGCAGGCCGATAACATGACGCGTTGCGAGGCGCCGCTGTCGCTGCTGCTGCCGACCTGGGTGCTGGTGCTGGCGAACTTCTGGTTCGGCATCGACACGCGGCTCACGGTCGGCCTCGCCGAACAGGCGGCGGCGCTGCTCACCGGGGTGGCGCCATGATCCTCAGCGCCTCCACGGCCCTCGAGATCGCGATCCTCGTCCCCCTGGTCGGCGCGGTGCTGATCGTGCTGGCGGGGCGCTGGCCGAACCTGCGCGAGGCCATCACCCTCACGACCGCCATCGCGCTGTTCGCGGTGGTGCTGCGCATCCTGTGGAGCCTGACGCGCGAGGAGATCATCGAGATCACCCTCATCGAGATGCTGCCCGGGCTGAGCATCGCGTTCCACACCGAGCCGCTGTCGATCCTGTTCGCGCTGATCGCGAGCTTCCTGTGGATCGTCACCTCGGTCTACTCGATCGGCTACATGCGCGGCAACAACGAGCAGCACCAGACGCGCTTCTATGCCTGCTTCGCCATCGCGCTGTCGGCGGCCATGGGCGTGGCGTTCTCGGCGAACCTGCTGACGCTGTTCGTGTTCTACGAGGTGCTGACGCTGTCCACCTACCCGCTGGTCGCGCACAAGGGTGACGAGGCGGCGAAAAAAGGCGCGCGCACCTACCTCGGCATTCTGATCGCGACCTCCATCGGGCTGTTCCTGCCGGCGATCATCTGGACCTGGTCGGTGGCGGGCACGACCGATTTCACCCCCGGCGGGATCCTCGAGGGTCACATGAGCGGCGGGCTGGCGACGCTGATGCTGCTGATGTTCGTGCTCGGCATCGGCAAGGCGGCGGTGATGCCGATGCACCGCTGGCTGCCGGCGGCGATGGTGGCGCCCACGCCGGTGTCCGCGCTGCTACATGCCGTGGCGGTGGTGAAGGCCGGCGTGTTCGCCATCACCAAGATCATCATCTACATCTTCGGGCTCGACTTCCTCGTGGAGGTGCCGGAAGAGCGCATCCTGGTGTACCTGGTCGGCTTCACCATCATCGTGGCGTCGGTGGTCGCGCTGCGCCAGACCAACCTCAAGCGCATGCTGGCGTATTCGACGATCAGCCAGTTGTCCTACATCGTGCTGGCGGCCCTGGTGCTCGCGCCGTTGTCGGAGATCGGCGCGGCGGTGCACATCGTGGCGCACGCCTTCGGCAAGATCACGCTGTTCTTCGCCGCCGGGGCGATCTACGTGGCGTCGAAGAAGACCGACATCCCGCAACTGTCCGGCATCGGCCGGCGCATGCCCTGGACCATGACGGCCTTCGCCATCGGGGGCTTGTCGATGGTGGGCGTGCCGCCGACCGCGGGCTTCGTCTCCAAGTGGTACATGATCGCGGGGGCCTTCCAGAACGACAATTACTTCGTGCTCGCCGTGCTGATCATCGCCACGGCCTTGAACGCGGGGTATTTCCTGCCGATCATTTTCCGCGCCTTCTTCGACACGGAGGACGTGCCGCCGAAGAAGGACCATCGTGAAGCGCCGTGGCCGATGGTCGTGGCGCTCGTCACCACGGCCTCGTTGACGCTGTTGTTCTTCGTCTTCAACGGGCCGGTGGTGGATCTCGAGTACGGCATTCTCAAGGGGCCCGGATGAACGAACCCCAGGACAAAGACCAGGCGCAGCACTGGCTGGTGCGCCCGGCGACGATCCGCTGGCTGTGGCGGATCTTCGGCGTGGTGCTCGCCCTGACCGTGGCGGCGCAGTGGTTCATCGAGCCGCACGGCTACTTCGGGGTGGACGGCACCTTCGGCTTCAACGCGTGGTTCGGGTTTCTCGCCTGCGTCGTGATGGTCGTGGTGGCGAAACTGCTGGGTTATCTCGTCAAGCGGCCCGAGTCCTATTACGAGGACCGCAATGTTTGAGTTCGTCCTGCCGCCGGCCTTCGTGATGCTCATCGGGGCGTTCCTCGTCGCGGTCTCGCGGCGGGGATTGCGGCCGGTCATCGCGCTGGCGGCGCCGCTGGTCACGTTGTATGCCATCTGGCAGGTTCCCGACGGCATCCAGCTGACCGCCACGTTCCTCGGCTACGAGGTCCAGGTAGTCGAGGGCGGGCCGGAGCGGCGGCTGTTCGCCACCGTGTTCGCGATGATGGCTTTCGGCGGCATCCTGTTCGCCTTCCGCCAGGCGAAGTGGTACGAACTCGCGGCGGCCATGGCCTATGCCGCCGGCGCCATCGGGGTGAGCTTCGCGGGCGACCTGATCGTCATGTTCCTGTTCTGGGAGCTGATGGCGCTGTTTTCGGTCATCGTGGTGTGGGCCGGGGGGACCTTCGGTTCGAAGCGCGCCGGGATCCGCTACATCATCATGCACCTGCTCGGGGGCATCATCCTCAAGGTGGGCATCGAGGGCATCATGGTGCACACGGGCTCCGTGGAGATCCGTCCGCTGGCGCTCGACAACTTCGATACGTGGCTGGTGTTCATCGGCATCCTGGTGAATGCCGCGGCGCCGCCGGTCAGCGCCTGGCTTTCGGATGCCTATCCGCAGTCCTCGCCGACGGGCTCGGTGTTTCTTTCGGCGTTCACCACCAAGACGGCCGTGCTGGCCATGATGCTGCTGTTCCCGGGGCAGCCGCTGCTGATCTGGATCGGCTTGTGGATGGTGTTCTACGGCATCATTTACGCGCTGCTGGAGAACGACATCCGGCGCATCCTGTCGTACTCGATCATCAACCAGGTCGGGTTCATGGTGGTGGCGGTGGGCATCGGCACGGAGCTGGCGCTCAACGGCGCAGCGGCGCATGCGTTTGCGCACATCTTCTACAAGGCGCTGCTGTTCATGAGCGCGGGCGCGGTGATCTACCAGACCGGGAAGAACAAGTGTTCCGAACTCGGCGGGTTGTACCGGAGCATGCCGTTGACCACGATCTGCGGCACCATCGGCGCGCTGGCGATCTCGTCGTTCCCGCTCACCTCGGGCTTCATCAGCAAGTCGATGACGGTGTCGGCGGCGGCTGACATGCACATGGCGTTCGTGTGGTTCATGCTGGTCGCGGCGTCGGCCGGGGTGTTCCTGCACGCGGGCATCAAGTTCCCGTGGTTCGTGTTCTTCCAGAAGGATTCAGGGCTGCGGCCGAAGGATCCGCCGTGGAACATGCAGGCGGCGATGGTGCTGATGTCGGTGATCTGCATCGGGCTGGGCGTGTTCCCGCAACTGCTGTACGGGCTGCTGCCGTACCCGGTGGAGTACGTGCCGTACACGCCGGACCACGTGGTGACGCAGTTACAGTTGCTGCTGTTCGCGGGACTGGCGTTCTTCGTGATGCTGCCGATGATGAAGCGCACCTTGACCGTGAGCCTCGATCTCGACTGGTTCTGGCGGGTGGCCTGGGTGGAGCTGTTCCGTCTGGTCGAGCGCGGGCTGAACCGCCTGCGCGTCGGCCTGGCTGCGCTCTCTACCGGCCTGCTCCAGCGCATCAACCGGGAGCTGATGCGCCACCACGGTGCCGAGGGCGTGCTGGCCCGCGCCTGGCCGACCGGCAGTATGCTGCTCTGGGTTGCCGTCCTGCTCGCCGGCTTCATGATTGCCCGCTACGCCTGACGGCGGGTCGGACCGGGTTAAGTTATTGTTTTTAATAAACTAGACTGCGGTTTCCTAGCATCCCGAGCGCCTTACGTTACACGATCGCCCTTATTTCGTGTCGCGTAAGCGCAGCTGTCTAAGCTTTACGTGACAGCAATCTCGGGATTCTGTGTCACCTAAGGCCCGAATCAGCCGACTTCTCACACCCAAACCAATATTTTTCAATGCTTTAAGCCGGTCCGACCCGATCCGGTTGGAAACCTTTCCTTGACTCGGCCAGCGACGAAGCACAATTCTTGTTGGTGATCGACGGCCTCAGGGCTCCATGTAGCCGATTTAGGGGTAGGTATGGGTAGTTTCAAAAGTACAACCGCATCAGTTAAGGGCGGTATAGCCATCACCCTGCTACTGGCGTTGGCGATGCCGTTGGCAGGGTGCGGCGGATCATCGAGCGAACCCCCATCGGGCGACATCGGCAACCCACCACCTCCACCTCCGCCGCCTCCTCCACCGCCTCCGCCGCCTGATGATGGTGGCGGTGACGACAACGACCCGGATCCGGCACCACCACCCGGTCTGGACGCGCGGCCGGCGAATACCACCTGCATCGCGCCGCCCCGCCCGGTCAGCACGCTGGCGCTTTCGGTGCAGCGCGCTTTCCCCGCCCTCAGCTTCCAGCAACCCCTGTTCATGCTGCAGGCTCCAGGCGACGCGTCACGGTGGTACGTCCTGGAGAAGACGGGGCGTGCATATAGCTTCGAGAACCAGCCGGACGCATCGAGCGCCCGCCTGTTCCTGGATCTTTCCGGAGTCGTCAACACTGCGTCCGAAGGCGGCCTGCTGGGCCTTGCCTTCGCACAGGATTACGCCAGCAGCCGCACCGCTTACGTTTCGTATACACGCACGCCCCCCGCGGGCGGAATGCAGTCGGTGATCTCACGATTCCAGAGCACGGATAGCGGACTTTCTCTGGACCCCGCATCAGAGCAAGTGCTGCTCACCATCGACCAACCCTTCAACAACCACAACGGCGGCGGCATCAGCTTCGGCCCCGACGGCTTGCTGTACATCGCCATCGGCGACGGCGGCTCCGGCGGCGATCCGCTGAACAATGCCCAGACCACGACTAACCTGCTCGGCACCCTATTGCGCATTGACGTCTCCGGCGGCGGTGACTACACGATTCCGCCCGACAACCCCTTCGCCGGAAATCCGCGCTGCGCCACCGGCCAGGGCACAACGGACTGCCCGGAGATTTTCGCCTGGGGCCTGCGTAATCCCTGGCGCTTCAGCTTCGATCGCGCCACGGGCCGCCTATGGGCCGGGGACGTCGGCCAGAACGCGCGCGAGGAGATCGACATCATCGAGCGCGGCGGCAGCTACGGTTGGCGTTTTCGCGAAGGTTTCGTCTGCTACAACCCTGCGACCGGCTGCCCTTCCGCGGGGCTGATAGATCCTGTGCTGGACTATCCCCACAGCGAGGGAAGCTCCGTGACCGGTGGCTACGTCTATCGCGGGCCGGCGCTGCCCGAGTTCCAGGGACGCTACCTGTTCGGTGACTTCGTCTCCGGGCGCCTGTGGGTGCTCGAGGCGGATGAATCCGGACAGTATGGCAAGACCCTACTGGCGGAGACCGGCCGCAACATCGCGTCCTTCGGCGAGGCGGAGGACGGTACGCTTTTCATCGTCGATTACGGCGGCGGTATCTACGCGCTGCAGGCAGCGGGCGGCGGCGCCACGAACACGATACCCGATCGGCTCTCGGACACCGGCTGCGTGGCGCCCGCCGAGCCCACCCAAGCTGCCGCCGGATTGATTCCCTATGCGCCGAACGCGCCCTTCTGGTCGGACGGCGCGGAGAAGGACCGCTGGCTCGCGCTCCCCGAGGCAACGCGCGTCGCGCTCACGCCGGAGGGTGATTTCGACTTCCCGCCGGGCGCCGTGCTGATGAAGAGCTTCCGGCGCCAGGGCCGGCTGATCGAGACGCGACTTTTCATGCGCCATCCCGACGGCGTATGGGCGGGCTACACCTACGCCTGGAACGAAGCACAGACCGATGCGACACGGGTCGTCGGCGGGGCACTCGTCGATATCTCCGGGCGCCCTTGGCTGTTCCCGAGTGAAGTCGAATGCCTGCAATGCCACACGGCGGCAGCCGGTCGCTCCTTGGGCCTGGAGATCGCGCAGCTCAACGGCGACTTGCTCTATCCCCAGACCGGTCGCAGCGCCAACCAGCTACTCACCCTGAACGCGATCGAACTGCTCGATCCGCCGTTGACTGCCGAACCCGCCGAGCTATCGGCCCTGCCGGATCCCTTCGGCAGCGCTGCGCTGGCTGAACGGGCGCGTGCCTACCTGCACACCAATTGCGCGGGTTGTCACCGGCCGGGCGGGCCGACGCCCTCGGCCATGGACTTGCGCTATGACGTAACCCTCGGCGAGACCGCGACATGCGATGTCCCTGGCATTACGGGCAGCAACCTGGGTATCGAGAACGCCCGGCTGCTGAGCCCGGGGGACCCGGGCCGCTCGCTTATCTGGCTGCGCATGGGGTTGCGCGACACGCACGCGATGCCACCGATCGGCAGCCTGGCAGTGGACGAAGACGGGCTGGCGCTCATCAGCGCGTGGATCGCCGGGCTGGCGGGCTGCGACTAGGACTTGGCCAGGGCCTCAGGCATCGCCTGGCGCCACATGCACGGACCACCGACCGCATTGTCCAGCCGGTCCAGCGCCGCCTCGTGGGCTGCCAGCTCGTCCTCGCTGGCGCGTTGGACCACCAGCTTCAGCCCTTTGCGCCGCACCTGCTTCGGCTTGCGCCTCTCGGCACCGGACGAAGTCGTCTCCTCCGCGGCCAACACAAGCTCCGCCTGCCCGCCCGTCATCAGCAGGTAGACGTTCGCCAACAGCTGCGCATCGAGCAGAGCACCGTGCAATTCGCGGTTGGAGTTGTCGATCTGGAAGCGCTTGCACAGCGCATCCAAGCTGTTGCGCTGCCCCGGATGCAACTGGCGCGCCAGCATCAAGGTATCCAGCACCCCGCACACACCCGCCACCGCCGGCCCCGGCGGCGTGAGCCGGGCGAACTCCGCGTCGAGAAACCCCACGTCGAACGCCGCATTGTGAATCACGAGCTCCGCGCCCTCGATGAACGCGAGAAACTCGCCCGCAATGTCACTGAACTTCGGCTTGTCCGCGAGAAACGCGCTGGACAGGCCATGCACGTTCTCCGCCTCGCGGTCGATCTCGCGCTCCGGGTTCAGGTAGTAATGAAAAGTCCGGTCCGTCGGCCGCCGGTTGACGATTTCCACGCAGCCGATCTCGATCACCCGGTGCCCCTCGGCCGGCTCCAGCCCGGTCGTTTCCGTATCAAGAACAATCTGTCTCATGCCGTCCGCTCCCGCTCGATTGCCGTCCGCTCCCGCTCGATTCAGGCGCCCGGCGCCGCCCGCTCCATGAGTTCATCAATGGCCTCGTTCGCCAGCGCATCGGCGCGGTCGTTCTCCGGATGCCCGCTGTGCCCCTTCACCCAGTGCCAGCGAATCTCGTGCCGCGCCGCGGCCGCCTCCAGCGCCATCCACAGGTCCTGGTTCTTCACCGCCTGGCGCCCCGACGTGCGCCAGCCATTGCGCTTCCACGCAGCCATCCACTGCGTGATCCCGCCACGCACGTATTGCGAATCCGTGTAGATATCGACGCTGCACGGCCGCTTCAAGGCCTCCAGCGCCATGATCGCCGCCATCAGCTCCATGCGATTGTTCGTCGTCAGCAACTCGCCGCCCTTCAGCTCGCGCTCCCGGCCGCCCGCACGCAGCAACGCACCCCAGCCACCCGGACCGGGATTGCCCCGGCACGCGCCGTCGGTCCAGGCCTCCACCGCACTCATCGCCCCGGCCGACTCGCCCACCGCCTCCGCCGCCTCGCCCGCCCCGCTCATAGCGGATTCCGCCGCGTCGGCTCCGCAAGCCCGGTCGGCACCCGCTCCGGCCGGCGCCACAGCCGTCGCAACGGCGTGACGGCGTGCACCCGCTTCACCGCCACCAGCAGGTAGCCGCCGTAATACCCCGGCAACCCGCGCGCGTGGTGCCCCCGCCCGTCGGCTTCCGAAAACGCCGGGAAATACCGCGACACCGACGTGACGTCGAAATTCAGCAGCGACAGCCAGTCGCGCAGGCGCCGCTCGGAATACAGCTGGTGCACCTGCGGCGGCCAGGCGCCCCGCGTCAAAAGGCGACGCACGCCCAGCACACTCCAGGGATTGAAGCCCATGACGATCAACCGCCCGCCGCCGGTCAGCACCCGCTCGCATTCGCGCAGCAACTGGTGCGGCTCGCTGGAGCGCTCATGGGTATGGGGCAACAGCACGGCATCCACCGAGTGGCTCGCCACCGGCAACTGCCAGTCCTCGGCGATGAAACTCACGCCCGGCGCGGCGATGTCGGAACACACCGCCCTGCGCACGGTCCCCGCGAGACCGATGAAAGCATCCGGCGCGCCCCACGCGCCCACCTGCAGCAGCTGCGACCCGAACACGCGGCGCAGCGGCTCGGCCACCACCGCCTGCTCGGCGGCCCGCAGGCGCTGGCCCGTCGGGGTCTCCAGCCAATCCAACAGCTCAGTGGGGTATACCGGCATGGCCGCAAGGATAACGGCTGCACCGCCCCGGCAACAGGGCCGCGCCGCGCCACGTCGCCCATCGGCCGCGCCACGTCGGCCGCGGGCCACGCCGCACCGGGTTGGCTGCCGGCCACTTCCGCCCGTAGAATCCCCGCATGCTTAAAGTTACCGCTGTCGAAGCATTTCGCGACAACTACATCTGGCTCATCCACGGCGAGGACCCGAGCCGCGTCGCCATCGTCGATCCGGGCGATGCAGAGCCGGTCATCGCCGCACTCGCCGAGCGCGACCTCACGCCGGTGGCGATCCTGCTGACTCATCACCACCCCGATCACTCGGGCGGCATCCCCGCGCTGCGGGCCGCGTTCGATATCCCCGCCTGGGGCCCCGCCGACGAACCGGTGCCCGGCATGACCTCGGTGGTGTCCGGCGGAGACCGCGTCGAGCTGCCCGAACTCGGCCTCGCCTTCGACGTCATCGATATCCCCGGTCACACCGCGGGCCACGTCGCCTTCCACGGGCACGGCGCGCTGTTCTGCGGCGACACCCTGTTCAGCGCCGGCTGCGGCCGCGTCTTCGAAGGCACCCCCGCGCAGATGCTGTCCTCCCTCGATGCGCTCGCCGCATTGCCGGACGAGACGCATGTCTACTGCGGTCATGAATACACCGGCGCCAACCTGCGTTTCGCCCGCGCCGTCGAGCCCGACAACACCGACATCGCGGCCCACGAAGAGCAGGTTGCCGCGATGCGCCGCGAGCACGCCCCCAGCCTGCCCTCCACGCTCGCCGTGGAGAAACGCATCAATCCCTTCCTGCGCTGCGACGAGCCGACGGTGGCCAGCGCCGCCCGCGAACAGGCAGGTCACGACCTCGCTTCGCGCGTCGAAGTCTTCGCCGCCGTGCGTCGCTGGAAAGATGGCTTCTCCTGAGGCGCACGGGCGACGCGCCGGCCTGGGTCAGCGCCTCACCGGCCTGGGTCAGCGCCTCACGGGCCTGCGTCAGCTCGCCGGCCTGGGTCAGCGCCTCGCCGGCATGCTCCTCGCGGTCTCGCTCGCGGCCTGTGCCGTGCCGCGCGACACCATGCAGGACGACGCGCTCGAGGCCGCAAACGCCACCAGCGATGCGGCCCTGTTATCGACCGTCGCCGCCGATCGCCAGCTGGCCGTCGCAGACCCCTCTCCCGCGATCACCCCATCCTCCGGAGTTGCGCCCACCGAAGTTGCGCCCACCGAAGATGCACTCCCCCCGGCCCCCGCAATCGAGCCCCCGCCCGCGGACCTGCTGGCCCGCCTCCGCGACGGCTTCGCCCTGCCCCCGGTCAGCCACCCGAAAGTGGCCACCCAGGTCGAATGGTTCGCCCGCAACCCCGCGTACCTCGAGCGGGTCCTCGAACGCGCGCGGCCCTACCTGGCGCACGTCGCGGCCGAGATCGAGGCGCGCGGCCTGCCGGGAGAACTCGCGTTTCTCCCGGTCATCGAGAGCGCCTACGATCCTTTCGCCTATTCGCACGGGCGCGCCGCAGGGCTCTGGCAGATCGTGCCCGCCACGGGGACGCACATCGGCCTGCGCCGCAACTGGTGGTACGACGGCCGGCGAGACGTCGTGGACTCCACGCAGGCGGCGCTGAATTATCTCGAGTCACTGCACGAGCGCTTCGACGGCGACTGGCTGCTGGCGCTGGCGGCCTACAACGGCGGGCAGGGCCGGGTCGGCCGCGCCATCGACAAGAACCTGAGGGCCGGCCGCCCCGCGACCTTCTGGGACCTGTCGCTGCCCCGGGAGACCCGCAACTACGTGCCGCGCCTCCTGGGCCTGGCCGCGGTGCTTGCCGATCCCGATGCCCACGGCCTGTCGCTGCCCCTCATCCCGCCCGAACCCGTCTTCACGACCATCGAGCTCGACGGCCAGATCGACCTGGCCGTGGCCGCGGAACTCGCGGAGCTGGAGCTCGCGGCGCTGCAGGCTTTCAACCCGGGCTTCAACCGCTGGGCGACCGATCCGGCGGGGCCGCATCGCCTGCATCTGCCGGTGGAGCGCGCCGCGCCGTTCGCCGCCGCACTCGCCGCCTTGCCGGCCGCGGAGCGAGTCCGTTGGCAGCGCCATGAAGTGCGTCCCGGCGACACGCTCGGCGGCATCGCGCAACGTTACAAGACGACCGTGGCGGTGCTGCAGTCCGTGAACGGCCTATCCGGCACGAACATCCGCCTCGGCGCGCACCTGATGATCCCGACCTCCACGCGCAGCATCAATGACTATCCGCTGAGCGCCGACAACCGCCTCGCCGACACGCAGCAACGCAATCGGCCCGGGCGCACCCGCCTCACGCACACGGTGCGCAACGGCGAATCGCTCTGGGTGATCTCGCGCCGCCACGGCGTGGGCGTGCGCGAACTCGCGGCGTGGAACGGCATGGCGCCGGGCGACACGCTGTCCGTCGGACGCGAACTGGTCGTCTGGGCGCGCGGCGACGGCAGGAGCGCTGCGGCGGGCGCTGCGACGGGCGCGGCAGCGGGCGCCGTACCCCAGGCACAGCCGACCATCCGCCGCGTGCACTACACTGTGCGGCGCGGCGACTCGCTGTCGCGAATCGCGAGCAATTTCAGCGTTTCTGTGGCGGATATCCGCCGCTGGAACCAGTTGGACCGGGACCGTTATCTCCAGCCGGGCCAACGTCTGGTCCTGCACGTTGACGTCACCGCGCAATCCGGCGGTTAAGGAGCTTCGATGGGATTTCTTGACGGCAAGCGCGTACTGATCGTCGGCCTCGCGAGCGAGCGCTCCATCGCCTGGGGCATCGCGCAGGCAATGCACCGCGAGGGCGCCGAACTCGCATTCACCTACCAAGGCGACAAGCTCAAGCCGCGTGTCGAGGCCATGGCCGAACAGCTCGGCGGCGGCTTCACCTGTCCGATGGACGTGGCCGAGGACGCCCAGATCGCCTCCGCCTTCGAGGCGCTGGGCAGTCACTGGGACGGGCTCGACAGCATCGTCCACTCGGTCGGCTTCGCGCCGCGCGAGCAGCTGAGCGGTCGCTTCGTCGATTCGGTCACCCGCGAGGGCTTCAAGATCGCCCACGACATCAGCGCCTACAGCTTCGCGGCACTCGCCCAGGCCGGCCTGCCGCTTATGCAGGGGCGCGGCGGATCGCTGCTCACGCTCAGCTACCTCGGCGCCGTGCGCGCCGTGCCAAACTACAACGTGATGGGCCCGGCCAAGGCCAGCCTCGAGGCGACGGTGCGTTTCCTGGCCGCCGACCTCGGCGCGGAAGGGCTGCGCGTCAACGGCATCTCGGCCGGCCCGATCAAGACGCTCGCCGCCGCGGGAATCGGTGGCTTCCGCAAGATGCTCGGCCAGGTGGCGCGCATCGCCCCCCTGCAGCGGAACGTGACGATCGAGGACGTGGGCAACGCCGCCGCATTCCTCTGTTCGGATCTCGCCGCGGGCATCACGGGCGAGATCCTCTACGTGGACGGCGGCTACAGTCACGTGGGGATGTCGCTGCCCGAGGACTGAGCGGCCGGCCGCGCGTCTGCCCTCCCGCACTCCGGATTCTCCACGCCTCCCGTCGCAAACTGCCGCCAGCCATGTCCAACCCGCTTCGCTCGGCCGCCTTCCTCGTCCAACGCTTCATGCTCGGGCGGCGCACGCTGCTGGCCCAGGTCCCGGAATTCGACCTCGAACTGCGAGTGCCGGCGGACGACCCGGTCGGGCGGCATCTCTATGCCGACCGGATGCACGCGCCTGAGGTCATCGACCTCCTGGCGACCCGCCTGCAACTGGAGCCCGACGAGCTGGTGTTCGACATCGGCGCGAGCATCGGCTGGTACTCGCTCCTTCTCGCACGCATCGCGCCCCGCGGCACGAGCATCCATGCCTTCGAGCCGGATCCCTGGGCGCGGGGGCTGCTGCAGGAGAACGCGAGCCGCAATCGCGCCGATGCCGTGACGGTCGTCGGCGCCGCCGTAGGCGAAGGCTCGGGCACCGCCGTGCTGCATCGCTACGGGGCGCGGCGCCGCACCGGCGCCGCCCTGTTCGGCGGCCGGGGTACCGCCCCGCTGCCGATCGAGATGGTCAGCCTGGACGACTACTGCCGCAGCCACGGCCTCGAGCATCAGCCCGTCGGCTTCATCAAGATCGGCGTCGAGGGATTCGAGTATTTCGCCCTGCGCGGGGCGCTGGAGACTCTCGGGCGCTGCAAGGCGCTGCTCACCGAGTTTTCGCCCGCGCGCCTCGAACAGCTCGATGTGCATCCGGCGGGCATGCTCGACCTGCTGGTGGAACTGGGCTTCTCGCCCGCGGTGTTGCGCGACGGCGGCGTGACGCCGGTGGATCGCGCCGCGCTGCTGGCCAGCGGCGCCACCCATGACGTGTACTGGACGCGGCCCGCACCGGCCTCGGCCGAGCCCGCCGTCGATCCGGCGGCGCTGGCGATCTGACGGCCGGGCTGGCGCCAGGCTCCGCACGGTCCATCTGCAGGCGAGACGCAGCGCGACAGCCTGCGCGGGATCTTCGTTACCGTCCTCTCAGGCCCGGGCCGGCTGCTCCGGCGTCTCGCCTTTCAACACCCCTTCCTCGCCCTCCAGGGTCGCGACGATCACGGCGCAGGTGCAGTCGCCGAGGATGTTGATGGCGGTGCGCGCCATGTCGAGGATGCGGTCGAAGACGAACAGCACGCCGATCGCCTCGACCGGCAGGCCGACGGCCGCGAGGATGATGGCGATCGCCACCAGCGAGGCCGAGGGAATGCCCGCGACGCCGATCGACGTGACCAGCGCGGTGACGACGATCACGAACTGGATGCCGAAGGACAGCTCCAGCCCGTAGGCCTGGGCGATGAACATCGCCGCCACGCACTCGTAGAGCGCAGTGCCGTTCATGTTGATGGTGGCGCCCAGCGGGAGGACGAAACTCGACACGCGGTTCGACACGCCCGCGCGCCGTTCCATGGCGTCCATCGTGATCGGCAGCGTCGCCGACGACGAGGCCGTGGAAAACGCGGTCAGCAGCGCCGGGGCGGCGGCGCGGTACAGCGCCACGGGGCTGGCCCGCGCGACCAGTCGCACCAGCAGCGGGATCGTCAGCAGCGCGTGCACCGCCAGCGCGCCCAGCACCGTCAGGCTGAATATGACCAAGGGCCGCGCGGCGTCGAAGCCGGTCTGCGCCACGGTGCGTGCGACGAGGCCGAACACCCCGATGGGGGCGAAAGCCATCACCCAGGTCGTGATCTTCATCATGATCGCGAACAGGGCGTCCCAGAAACGGTACATCGTGTCGCCGTGCTCGTGGCCGACGCGCGTCATGAAATAACCGAACACGATGCTGAAGAAGATCAGCCCCAGCATCTGGCCGTTGGCGGCGGCGGCGATGATGTTGGGCGGCACCATGCTGAGGAACATCTGCGCCAGCTGCCCGCCCCCGCCCGCGCCCGCCGCGGCGCCGACGCTCTCGGCGACGGCCCGCGTGCTGCTCTCCAGCGCGAGCAGGTCGCGCGCCGGCTCGCCGTTCACGATCCCCGGTTGCACGAGATTCACGAGCACGAGGCCGACGAGGATCGCCAACATCGACGTCAGGCCGTAGAACACCAGCGTCTTGCCGCCGAGCCGGCCGAGGTTGCCGCCGCCCCCGATGCCGGCGACGCCGACGATGATCGAGGAGACGATCAGCGGGACGATCAGCATCTTGAGCGCGTTGATGAACAGCGTGCCGACGAAGTCGTAGACGCTGAAGAAGCTGACGCCGAACAGCCCGGCCTCCGTGCCGCTCAGCCAGCCTGCGGCGATCCCGACGAGGATCGCGATGAGGATCTGCCAGTGAAGCTGCAGCTTGCGCATCGCCGAATGTTATCAGGATCGACGCGCGCGCGGCGCGACCGGACTACTCCAGGGCGCTCTCGAAGATCGTGACGTCCGCGTTCTCGCGCATGTCCTCGAGATAGGACTGCAGCTCCTGCGAAGCGCGCGCGCCCCGCGCCTGGTTGCGCAACTCCTGGAGCTCCTCCGGTCGCAGCAGGTCGATCCCGCCCGGGGTCACCGACAATACCTTCACGACGAAGTAGCCATTGGCCCCCTCCGTGGCCACCACGGCGGCGCCGTCGCCGGACGGCGCGGGCGCTTCGAACGCAGCGCGGGCGACAGCCGGCGGGACGGTCGCGTCGTCGCGCACCACGGTGATCCCCGCGACGAAATCGGCCGACAGCGACTCCGCCACGTCGGCGACGGGCTCGCCGGCCGCCAGGCGGGCGCGGGCCTGCTCACCCGTTTCGCGCGCCTCAGCAGCCGCCTTCTCGCGCTGCAATTCGGCCTTGATCTGCTCCGCGACGTCCTGCAGCGGGCGCAGCTCGGCAGGATGCGTATCGGCGACCCGCAGGACCACGGCATGCCCGTCGGCGAGCTCGAGCAGCTCGCTGTTCTCGCCTTCCGTGCGCACCGCCTCGCTCCAGGCCGCGGCGATGACTTCCGGACTCGCGGCGATCCCCGGCCCGCCCGCGCGGCTCACGCCCTCCACGGTGCGGATCTCGTAACCGAGCTCGGTCGCCGCCGGCACCAGGCTGCCGGGATTCTCGAAGGCGATACGGGCGAGCTCTTCCGCGTCGTCGTAAAAGCGGTCTTCCGCCTGGCGACGCCGGAAGTTGGCCAGCAACTCCTCGCGCGCCTCCTCGAACGTGGTGCCGCCGAGTTTTTCGATCTCGTCGACACGGATCAGGTGCCAGCCGAACTCGGTGCGCACCGGCGCGCTGATCGTCCCCTCCTCGAGGGCGAACAGCGCCTCCTCGAAGGCCGGCACCATCATGCCGCGCTCGACCCAGCCGAGATCGCCGCCGGCGCGCGCCGAGCCGGGATCCTCCGACACTTCGGCCGCCAGCGTGGCGAAGTCCTCGCCGGCCGCCAGCCGCTCCCGCAGGGCCTCGAGCCGCGCTTCGGCGTCGTCACCCGGGCCCAGCAGGATGTGCGCCGCCTTGCGGCGCTCGCGGCCGCTGTAGCGCTCCGGCTCGCGCGCCCGTTCGGTCTCGTAGAATTCGCGTAACCGCTCGTCGGAAACCGCGATGTCCGCGGCGAGCTCGTCGAGTTTCACCTCGATATAGGAAAGGTCCACGGTCTCCGGCGTCATCCAGCGCTCGCTGCTTTCCGCGTAGCGGGCTTCGACCTCGGCGTCGGTGACCTCGACTTCCTCGAGGAAGCGCTCCAGCGGCAAGGCGACCCATTCGACCTCGCGCAACTGGCGCTGCAACGCCACGCGCTGCTCGATTTCATCGCTGGTGACGAAAGAAGACAGCACGACGGCATCCTGCAACTGCTGCACCTGCAGCAGACTGCGCTGCTCGGCCTCGAACATCGGCGCGGTGTAGCCGGCGCCGGCCAGCGCGGCGCGATAGGCGTCCATGCTGAACTGGCCGTCCACCTGGAAAAACTCGATGCCCTGGATGTAGTCCATGAGCGCACCGTCGCCGATGCGATAACCCTGGGCTTCCACCCGCTGCTGGAGCAGCGTGCGGCTGACGAACTGCTCGATCACGCCGCGGCGGATCTCGCCGGCGATCTCCTCGGGCACATCGCCGCGGAACGCCTGCTGAAAACGGCTCACCTGCTCCTGGTAGGCACGACGCACCGGTTCGACCGGCACTTCCACGCCCTCGACCTTGGCGGCGACGGGACGGGGAGTGAAACTCAGGTCGATACCCCAGACGGCGAACACGAGGCCGATGGTGATGACGATCGTCCAGGCGACCCAGCCGGTGATCTTCTCTCTGATTTTCTGCAGCATGAACTGTCTCGGCTATCCGGTCGGATCCGGCGGCGGCCGGACCCGGAAAATGAAAGGGCGCCACGCGGGCGCCCTTTCGTTCATTGGCGGAGCGGACGGGACTCGAACCCGCGACCCCCGGCGTGACAGGCCGGTATTCTAACCAACTGAACTACCGCTCCTGAACTCAACCTGGTGGGTGCTGAAGGGATCGAACCTTCGACCTTCGCCGTGTAAAGGCGACGCTCTCCCAGCTGAGCTAAGCACCCGCGCTCCCCGGGAGGGCGCGCTAGTTTACTGCGTCCTTCAGGGCTTTGCCAGCCTTGAAACCGGGGACGCGACTCGCGGGGATGTTGATGGGATCGCCCGTCTTCGGGTTGCGGCCCTGGCGGGCTGCGCGGGATTTCACCGAGAAGCTGCCGAAACCGACGATCGCGACCTGGTCGCCCTTCTTCAGTGCCTTGGTCACGGTGTCTACAAACGCTTCCACGGCCTTCGTTGCATCAGCCTTGGTGAGGTCGGCGGCGGTCGCCACGGCCTCGATCAATTCGCCCTTGTTCATCAGGTTACCTTCAAATTCTGTATGTGTGACCACGAACCGCATGGCGGTCCCCGTTTCTCCCCCCGCCGGAATCTCGCTGCCTTGTCGCACTGCGGATCCGGGTGGCGCCTTTTTCCTCGTCCCTAAACTGATTGGCCCGCCGATGCGGCGGGCCATTCGATCGAGCGCCGTGAAAGACTGCGATTTATAACAAGCGCACCTCGCAAGGTCAATCGGAAACGGCCCGGTCTCCTGCGACGAATGCTGTCTTGAAGCACATCGTGCCCGCCATGGCGAAACCGGCGCCATATCAGCGCGATACGATGTATCATATCGCCCAGCATTCACAGGGAGCCGTGCCGATGGAACTCGATCCACTGTTGATTTCACGCATCCAGTTCGCGTTTGTCGTCTCATTCCACGCGATCTTCCCGGTATTCAGCATCGGCCTCGCCGCCTACATCGCGGTGCTCGAAGGCCTTTACTTCAAGACCGAAAACCCCGTCTACCTGGAACTCTCCAAGTTCTGGATCAAGATTTTCGCCGTCGTGTTCGGCATGGGCGTCGTGTCGGGCATCGTGATGGCCTTCCAGTTCGGCACCAACTGGAGCAACTTCTCCTATTCGGCTTCCAACTTCATCGGCCCGATCCTGGCCTACGAGGTGGTCACGGCGTTCTTCCTCGAGGCGACGTTCCTCGGGGTGCTGCTGTTCGGGCGCGAGAAGGTGCCGCACGGCATGCACCTGTTCGCCGCCTGCATGGTCGCCGTCGGCACCTTCATCTCGTCGTTCTGGATCCTGGCCGCCAACAGCTGGATGCAGACCCCGGCGGGCGTGGAGATGGTCGACGGAATGATCCAGATGACCTCCTGGACCCAGGCGATCTTCAATTCCTCCTTCCCCTATCGCTTCGTCCACTTCGCCCTCGCGTCCTTCATCACGGGCGGCTTCGTGGTCGCCGGCGTGAGCGCGTGGTACCTGTTGCGCGGCCGGCACGAGGCGATGGCGCAGAAAGCCCTCAAGATGTGCATCATCATGCTGGCGGTCGCGACGCCGTTGCAGCTGTTGACCGGCGACATGCACGGGCTCAACACGCTCGAAGAGCAGCCCATCAAGGTCGCGGCGATGGAAGGCCACTGGGAAACGAGCACCGGCGTGCCGCTGTTCCTGTTCGCCATTCCCGACGCCGAGAACGAGACCAATCACCTGGAGATCGGCATCCCGAAGCTCGCCAGCCTGATCCTCACGCATGAATGGGACGGCGAGGTCGTGGGCCTGACCTCGGTGCCCCGCGAGGAGCGCCCGCCGGTGGGCATCGTGTTCTGGAGTTTCCGCATCATGGTGGCGATCGGCATGCTGATGATCGCCGTCGCGCTCGCGGGCGCATGGAAGCTGTTCCGCGGCACGCTTTACGAGTCGCGCGGCCTGCTCAAGATCCTCAGCTACATGATCCCGCTGCCCTTCGTGGCGGTGCTCGCAGGCTGGTTCGTTACCGAAGTGGGCCGCCAGCCCTGGATCATCCAGGGCATGATGACGGTCGGCGAAGGCCTCACCCCGTCCCTGACGGGCTGGATGGCCCTGGTCACGCTGATCGGCTACATCGCGGTCTACGCGATCGTGTTCGCCGCCGGTGTCTTCTACCTGCGCAAGGTCATCATCGCCGGGCCGACGCCCGAAGAGAAAGATTCCGAGGAAGGCCGGCCCAAGCGCCCCTGGTCGGCAGTCTCCACGCCCCTGGATGATTCGCCCGAACCGGCAAGGAGCTGAACATGGAACTGATTGACCTGACACTCATCTGGGTGCTGCTGATCGGCTTCGGCGTGTTCATGTACGTGCTCATGGACGGCTTCGACCTCGGCGTCGGAATCCTCTTCCCCTTCGCACCGAGCGAAGAATCCCGCGACGAGATGATGAACTCGGTCGCCCCCGTGTGGGACGGCAACGAGACCTGGCTGATCCTCGGCGGCGCCGGCCTGCTGGCCGCCTTCCCGATGATCTACTCGGTGTTCCTGCCGGCTCTCTACATCGGGGTTTTCCTGCTGCTCGCCGGGCTGATCTTCCGCGGCATCGCGTTCGAGTTCCGCTTCAAGGCCACGACGCAGAAGCACTGGTGGGATTACGCCTTCTTCGGCGGCTCGACCGTCGCGTCCTTCGCGCAGGGCGCCGTCATCGGCTCCTACGTGCAGGGCTTCAACGTCGTCGATGGCCGCTACGTCGGCGGCGCCTTCGACTGGCTGACGCCGTTCACGCTGATGACGGGACTCGGCGTGGTGGCCGGCTATGCGCTGCTCGGCGTGACCTGGACGATCATGAAGACCGAGGGCAAGACGCAGGACTGGGCCTTCAAGCTGGCCCCGCGCCTGCTCGTCATCGTGCTGGGCTTCTTCGTGCTGGTCAGCATCTGGACGCCGTTGACCAACGAGCGCGTCATGACCCGCTGGTTCGACCACGTCAACTGGCTGTGGATTTTCCCGGCGCTGACCATCGCGTTCGCCGCATGGGTGTTCGTGCAACTCAGGAAGCGGGCCGAGACCGCGCCGTTCCTCGGCTCGATGACGCTGTTCTCGATGTTCTACCTGGGCATCCTGATTTCGATGTGGCCGCTGGCGGTGCCGCCGAACTACACCTTCTGGGATGCGGCCTCCGACCCGGGCAGCCAGCTGTTCCTGCTCATCGGCTTCATGTTCCTGATCCCCATCGTCCTCGGCTACACCGCCTGGACCTACTGGGTGTTCCGCGGCAAGGTGAAGCGCGGGGCGGGATACGCTGGCCACTGAAACACGGTCAGGGCATAACCGCTGGCTGAAATCGCGGGCGCCGGCCTGGCTGGCGCCCGCTTCTTTCGGCCTCGCGACGGCCGAGGCCTTCTGCGTCCTCGCCCAGGCCGGGTTGCTGGCCTGGATCATCGCCGCCGCGGTCGTCGATGCGCGCGAACTGGCCGCGCTGCAGCTCCCCCTGATCGGCCTCCTGGCGGTGTTCGCCTTGCGCTCGCTGGTGGGCGGGGTGCGCGGCGTGCTGACAGCGCGCGCCTCGGGCGAAGTCCGCCAGCAGCTGCGCAGCGAACTGTTCGTGCGCATGCTCGACGCGGGACCGCTGCTGAAAGGCCGGCTCGGCACGGGATCGCTGACCACCGTGCTGATCGAACAGGTGGAAAGCCTCGATCCCCACTACGCCCGCTTCATGCCGCAGATGGCGACGGTGACCGTGGTGCCGGTGGCCATCCTCGTGGCGGTGTTCTGGGCCAACTGGCTGGCCGGCGCCTTGCTCCTGCTCAGCGCGCCGCTGATCCCCGCGTTCATGATCCTGATCGGCATGGGCGCCCAGCAGGTGGTGCGCGCCCAGCAACAGGCGCTGGGCCGCCTGAGCGGCCTGTTCTTCGATCGCCTGCGCGGCCTCGACACCATCCGCCGCTTCGGCGCCGAGCAGCGCGAATCCGCGCGGATCGCCGCGTTCGCCGAGGACTTCCGCGCACGCACCATGCGCGTCCTCCGGGTCGCGTTCCTCTCCTCCGCGGTGCTGGAGTATTTCAGCGCGATCGCCATCGCCACCCTGGCGATCTACATCGGCATGGGGCTGCTCGGCTTCATCACGCTGGGCCCGGCCGAGACGCTGACCCTTTTCTCCGGCCTGTTCATCCTGCTCCTGGCGCCCGAGTTCTATAACCCGCTGCGCACCCTGGCCCAGCACTGGCACGACCGGGCCGGCGCGCTCGCGGCGGCGGAAGGCATCCGCGAAGTCCTCGCCGCGCCGGTGGCGCGCCCGGAACCGGCGCGCCCGGCGGAAGCGATCCCGACGCAGGCCTGCCCGGTGCACATCCGGGAGGTGCACATCGCCCTGCCCGGCCGGCCCGCGCTGTTCACCGGCCTCGACCTCGACGTCCCGGCGGGGCAGAAACTCGTCATCGCCGGCGCCAGCGGCAGCGGCAAATCCACGCTGCTGTCGATCGTCGGTGGGTTCGTCCAGCCCGATGCCGGCGAGATCCTGCTCGGCAAGACGCCCCTGGCCGCCCTGACCCGCACCCAGCTCAGCCGGGTCCGCGCCTATCTCGGACAACAGCCGTTCCTCTACGCCGCCAGCATTCGCGACAACATCCTGCTCGGGCATCCCGCCGACGACGCGGCGCTGCGACGCGCCGTCGCCCTCGCCGGGCTGGAGCGCTTTCTCGCCACGCTCCCGGCCGGACTCGACACCCTTCTCGGGCAGGACGGGCTCGGCGTCTCGGGCGGGCAGGCGCGGCGCATCGCCCTCGCGCGAGTATTGCTGGCGCCTCGGCCGCTGCTGTTGCTCGACGAGCCGACGGCCAGCCTCGATGCGGACACCGAGCAACAGTTCTGGGCCGACCTGGACCGCGCGCTCGCGGCCGGACCGATGACGGTGATCTGCGCCAGCCACAGCGCGCTCGCCTTGCGCTGGGCCGACCGGGCATTGCTGCTGGCCGACGGGGCATTGCGGGAGATCGAGCGATGAGAGACCGCCTCGGCCTCGGTCCGCTGCTCGGCCACCGGCGCTGGTGGCTGGTCGGCGGCGTGCTGCTGATTTTCCTCAGCCTGGTCTCAGGGGTGATCCTGCTGTCGCTGTCCGGCTGGTTCCTCACGGCCAGCGCGCTCACCGGGCTCGGCCTGATCGCCGCGCTCGACGTGTTCAGTCCGGGCGCGGGCATCCAGTTCGCGGCCATCAGCCGCACGGTGTCGCGCTACCTCGAGCGCCTTGTCACCCACGAGGCGACCTTCCGCCTGCTCGCCGACCTGCGCCTGCGGCTCTTCGACCGGCTGCTCACCCTGGACGAGGGGCAGCTGCGCGGCCTGCAGCGCGGCGACACGCTGAATCGTCTCACGGCGGACGTGGACACGCTGGACCACCTGTTCCTCGGCGTGATCGGGCCGGGGGTCTCGGCATTCCTGCTCACTGTGCTGGCCGGCTTGCTGACCGGCCTGCTGGTGGATCCGTGGCTGGCCGTGGCCGCGCTCGGACTCATGCTCGTGGTCAACCCGCTGGTGGCTGAGCTCACGCGGCGGCGCGGCCGCGGCGCCAGCCGCGCGCTGGTGGCGGCGCTGCCAGGATTGCGCCGTCACGCCAGCGACAACCTCGAGGCGCTGCAGGACGTGGTGGCCTTCGATCTCGGTGACCGCGAACGGCGCGAGCTGGAGGATCGTTCAAGCCAGGTGATCGGCCTGCAGGAACGGCTGCAGAAACTCGACGCGATCGCCCAGGCGCTGGTGACGCTGACCGGCCTCGGTGCCGTGTGGCTCGCCCTCGTGCTCGGCATCGGCCTGCTGCAAGAGGGCAACATCACGGGGCCGGTGCTCGGCCTGCTGGCACTCGGCGTGCTCGCCCTCGGCGAAGCCTGGCAGCCACTGCCCGGCGCCTGGCGACGGCTGGAACAGTGCCGCGGGGCCGCCGGACGGCTCGGCGACACCATGGAGCGCGAGCCGCTGCTGGCACCGGCCGATCCCGGGCTGGCGCCGGCCGGCCAGCGGCTCGAGCTGCGCAGCGTGAGCTTCCGTTACCGCGACGACCTGCCGCCGGTGCTCGACGGCTTCGACCTGGAGATCGCGCCGGGCGAGCGGCTCGCGCTGGTCGGCCCGAGTGGCGCCGGCAAGAGCACCCTCGCGATGCTGATGATGCGCCAGCTCGACCCGGATAGCGGCAGCGTCTGTCTCGACGGCGTGGACCTGCGGCAGCTGGACCAGGACCTGCTGCGCCGGCACATCGGCCTGCTGGCGCAGCGCCCCGTGCTGTTTCACGACACGCTGGCCGCGAATCTCCGCCTCGCGGCGCCCGGGGCGAGCGATGCCGAGCTGTTCGAGGCGCTGGAGACCGCGGGCCTCGGGGAATTCGCGGCAGGACTCGAAGACGGCCCCGAGACCTGGATCGACGAGGCGGCCAGCAACATCTCGGGCGGCGAAGCCCGGCGCATCGCGCTCGCCCGGCTCGTGCTGAGCGATTGCCCGATCGTGATCCTGGACGAGCCGACCACCGGCCTGGATGCGGGCACGGCTCGCGCGATCGCGGCGACCCTCGACCGCTGGCTCGCGGGGCGCACGGTGATCATGATCACCCACGACCCGGAGCTGCTGCCGCCCTACGACCGCATCGTCCGGGTAGGCGGCGTCAATTAGTCGCAGGCGGGATTATTGGCGGGTTTTTTACGGGCCATATTTCTCTCTAGAACAGACTATTAGCCTGATTGAAAGCGAAATATGGCGGATGATCTGGCGGGATGGCTGGCGGGGTTCCGAACGCGGATGCGCGTGGCACCCCGCCAGCCGTTCAATCAATGGCCACGTTTCAGTGCGCGTGCACGCCCTTGCCTTCCGGCTTGGCATCCCCGGCCGGCGGCTCCTCCGGCACTTCGGGACTGGCGGTCGGCAGGTGCGTCAGCGCCACCTCCAGCACCTGGTCGATCCACTTCACCGGGCGGATATCGAGCTTGCCCTTGATGTTCTTCGGGATCTCGACGAGGTCCTTCTCGTTCTCCTCCGGGATCAGCACGATGCCGATCCCCCCGCGATGGGCGGCGAGGAGCTTCTCCTTCAGTCCGCCGATCGGCAGCACTTCGCCGCGCAGCGTGATCTCGCCGGTCATCGCGACGTCGGAGCGCACCGGAATGCCCGTGAGCGCCGAGACCAGCGCCGTGCACATGCCGATACCGGCGCTGGGGCCGTCCTTGGGCGTCGCGCCCTCGGGCACATGGATGTGCACGTCGTGCTTGGCGTAGAACTCGGGATCGATGCCCAGCACGCGCGAGCGGCTGCGCACCACCGTCATGGCGGCCTGGATCGACTCCTTCATCACGTCGCCGAGCGTGCCGGTGTGGATCAGCTTGCCCTTGCCCGGGAGGGTCGCCGCCTCGATGGTCAGCAGTTCGCCGCCCACCTCGGTCCAGGCCAGCCCCGTGGCGAGCCCGACGCGATCGGTCTCCTCCGCCCGCCCGTAGCGGTAACGCCGCACGCCGAGATACTTGTCGAGCGAACCCGGCTTGACGGTGACTTTCTTCTGCTCGGGGTCGAGGACCATCTCCTTGACCACCTTGCGGCAGATCTTCGCCAGCTCGCGCTCCAGGCTGCGCACGCCCGCTTCCCGCGTGTAGTAGCGGATCGCGTCGCGCAGCGCGCCGTCGGTCAGCGCCAGCTCGCTCTCCTTGAGCCCGCTGTTCTTGATCTGCTTCGGCACCAGGTAGCGCTTGGCGATGTTGAGCTTCTCGTCCTCGGTGTAGCCGGGGATGCGGATCACTTCCATGCGGTCCAGCAGCGGCGCCGGGATGTTCAGGCTGTTCGCCGTGCAGATGAACATCGTCTCGGACAGGTCGAAGTCCACCTCGAGGTAGTGGTCGTTGAAGCTCGAGTTCTGCTCCGGGTCGAGCACTTCGAGCAGCGCCGAAGACGGATCGCCGCGGAAGTCCATCGACATCTTGTCCACTTCGTCTAGCAAAAACAGCGGGTTGCGCACCCCCGTGCGCGACATGTTCTGGATGATCTTGCCCGGCATGGAACCGATGTAGGTGCGCCGGTGGCCGCGAATCTCGGCCTCGTCACGCACGCCGCCGAGGCTCATGCGCACGAACTTGCGGTTGGTGGCGCGCGCGATGCTCTTGCCCAGCGAGGTCTTGCCGACGCCCGGCGGCCCGACGAGACACAGGATCGGGCCTTTCTGCTTCTTCACGCGCTGCTGCACCGCCAGGTACTCGACGATGCGCTCCTTGACCTTCTCCAGCCCGTAATGATCCTCTTCCAGCACCCCTTCGGCGCGGCTGAGATCCTTCAGGACGCGGGTGCGCTTCTTCCACGGCGCCTTCAGCAGCCAGTCTATGTAATTGCGCACCACGGTCGCCTCGGCGGACATGGGCGACATCATCTTCAGCTTGTTCAGCTCGGAGGTGGCCTTTTCCTTGGCCTCGGCCGGCATGCCGGCGGCCTCGATCTTCTTCTCGAGCTCGGCGGCCTCGTTGGCCTCGTCGTTCATGTCGCCGAGCTCTTTCTGGATCGCCTTCATCTGCTCGTTGAGGTAATACTCGCGCTGGCTCTTCTCCATCTGCTGCTTGACGCGTCCGCGCACGCGCTTCTCGATCTGCAGCACGTCGATCTCGCCCTCGACGAGCGTCATGACGAGCTCGAGGCGGGCGCGCAGGCTGGCGGCCTCCAGCACGCGCTGCTTGTCGGAAAGACGCAGCGACATGTGCGCCGCGACCGTATCGGCGAGGCGACCCGGATGATCGATGCCCGACAGCGAGGTCAGGATCTCGGGCGGCACCTTCTTGGAGAGCTTCACGAAGTTCTCGAACTGCGTGACGATGGAGCGCGTCAGGATCTCGATCTCGCGGTCATCGCGACCGTCCGTGTCCTCGAGAATCTCGATGTCGGCGTGGAAATACTCGCCCTCGTGAATGCTCTTCAACGCCACGCGCTGGCCGCCCTCCACGAGCACCTTCACGGTGCCGTCGGGGAGCTTGAGCAACTGCAGGACCGTGGCCAGGGTGCCGACGTCGTAGAGATCACCGGGGCCGGGCTCGTCCACGTCGGCCTGGCGCTGGGCCACGAGCACGATCTGCTTGCCGCCCTCCATGGCCTGGTTCAGCGCCTGGACCGAGCGGTCCCGCCCGACGAACAGCGGTATGACCATGTGCGGATAGACCACCACGTCCCGCAACGGCAGCACCGGGGCGCCGGTTTCCGGGATCACGGGAGTCTGCGGGCTGTTCGAAGTGTCTTCTGCCACGTTGGGGGTATCCTCATGAAAACATTAGCAACAGGGCGAGATCGGCAGGTGCCGACCCCGGCCCAGTGGGAGATATGGGGGCGCAGCGGGTCGTTATCAAGCAGACTCCCCCCGACGCCAGGGGTTCCCCGGAAGGTTTCTCCGGGCGGCCACGAACAGGTGGCGGCCGGTTGTCGGGAGATCCGCCCGGATCCCTAGTACGCGGACCCGGCGGGACGTTTTTCGTCGAGCCGCGAGTCGTCGGATTCGTAAACGATGTACGGCTTGGTCTCGCCGTTGACGACGGTCTCGTCGACGACCACCTTCGAGGCGTTCTCCATCGAGGGCAGCTCGTACATGGTGTCGAGCAGCACGGTCTCGAGAATCGTGCGCAGGCCGCGGGCCCCCGTCTTGCGCGCCATCGCCTTGCGCGCCAGGGCGCGCAGCGCGTCCTCGCGGAATTCCAGCTCGGCGCCTTCCATCTCGAACAGGCGGTGGTACTGCTTGGTCAGCGCGTTCTTGGGCTCGACCAGGATCCGCACCAGGGCGTCCTCGTCGAGCTCCTCCAGCGTCGCCACCACGGGCAGCCGGCCGACGAACTCGGGGATCAGGCCGAACTTGATCAGGTCCTCGGGCTCGACGTCGTGGAACAGCTGCCCGGCCGTCTTCTGGTCCAGGACGCCCTGCACCTCGGCGACGAAGCCGATGCCGCTCTTCACGGAGCGGTTGGCGATGATCTTCTCGAGGCCGGCAAAGGCGCCGCCCACGATGAACAGGATGTTGCGCGTATCGACCTGCAGGAACTCCTGCTGGGGATGCTTGCGCCCGCCCTGCGGCGGCACCGAGGCCACCGTGCCCTCGATCAGCTTGAGCAGCGCCTGCTGGACGCCTTCGCCCGACACGTCGCGGGTGATCGAGGGGTTGTCCGACTTGCGGGAAATCTTGTCGATCTCGTCGATGTACACGATGCCCGTCTGCGCCCGCTCGACGTCGTAGTCGCACTTCTGCAGCAGCTTCTGGATGATGTTCTCGACGTCCTCGCCGACATAGCCCGCTTCCGTGAGCGTCGTGGCGTCGGCGATGGTGAAGGGCACGTTGAGCAGGCGCGCCAGGGTCTCGGCGAGCAGCGTCTTGCCGCAGCCCGTCGGGCCGATCAGCAGGATGTTGCTCTTCGCCAGCTCCACCTCGTCGGCGCGGCCGCGCTCGGCGTTGCGGCTCTCGAGACGCTTGTAGTGGTTGTAGACGGCCACCGCGAGCACTTTCTTGGCTGCGGCCTGGCCGATGACGTACTGGTCGAGGACGGCGTTGATTTCCTGCGGGCGCGGCAGCTTGCTCTTGCCCGGTTCGCTCTTGTCCTCGAGCTCTTCCCGGATGATGTCGTTGCACAGCTCGACGCATTCGTCGCAGATGAACACGGACGGACCGGCAATGAGCTTGCGCACCTCGTGCTGGCTCTTGCCGCAAAAGGAGCAATAAAGCAGCTTGCCGTCGTCGTGCTTGCCGCGGTGGTCGTCAGCCATTCCTTAACCTCGGGGGTTCAAACCGGTAACCGGGCGCACAGGCGCATTCCGGCAGAGCTTATATATCACGCCGCCGTGACCGGCTGCAAAAAACACGCTGCGGTGCGGGACTCAGCCCTGCAGGGGCAGCGCCTCGCCACGGCGGCTCAGGACGCGGTCCACGAGGCCGTATTCGACGCACTGGTCGCCGCCCATGAAAAAGTCCCGATCGGTGTCCTTGGCGACCTTTTCCTTGTCCTGCCCGGTGTGCGCGGCCAGCAGCTCGTTCAGGCGGTCGCGGATCTTCAGGACCTCGCGCGCATGGATGTCGATGTCCGAGGCCTGGCCCTGGAAGCCGCCCAGCGGCTGGTGGATCATGATCCGCGAATGCGGCAGGCAGAAGCGCTTGCCGTGGGCGCCGGCCGCCAGGAGGATCGCGCCCATGCTCGCCGCCTGCCCGACGCAGATGGTCGAGACGTCCGGCTTGATGAACTGCATCGTGTCGTAGATCGACATGCCGGCGGTGACGACGCCGCCCGGCGAGTTGATGTACAGGTGGATGTCCTTGTCCGGGTTCTCGGACTCGAGGAACAGCAGCTGCGCGACGATCAGGTTCGCCATGTGATCCTCGATCGGGCCCACCACGAAGATCACGCGCTCCTTGAGGAGCCGCGAATAGATATCGTAAGCCCGTTCGCCACGCGCGGTCTGCTCCACCACCATGGGGACGAGGTTCAACGCCTTGGTCGTCATTCTTTCACTCCGCTGCCGCCCGCCGGCGACGATGTCTCTACAAGTATCCGAACCCGGGACGGCGCGCAAGCGCGCCCGGCCTCAGCCGTTCTCCTGGTTCATCAGTTCGCCGAAGGGGACCGGTTTTTCCTCGATCTGGACGCGCTCGAGCAGCCAGTCCACGACCTGGTCCTCCAGCACGCTGGTTTCGACCTGGGACATGAGGTCCGGGTTGTTGCGATAGATCTTGATCACCGCCTCGGCGTCGCCGTAACCCTCGCCGATCGACTGCAATCTGTCCTGGACGCGCGCGGGATCGACGCGGATCTCGTTGTTGCGCACGATCTCACCGATCAGCAGGCCGAGGGCGACGCGGAACTTCGCCGGCGCCTCGAAAGGCTCGCGCGGCGGCAGCTCGGCGTTGCCGGCTTCCGCGTCGGGGTTCATCCGCCGGGCCATGTCCTGCTGCAGGCTCCGGACCTCTTCCTCGACCAGCGCGGCCGGCACGTCGAAGGTGTTGGCCGCCACGAGCTTGTCGAGCACCTGGCGCTTGAGGGTGTCGCGCACCCGCAGGCGGGCCTCCTCGCGCATGTTCTCCTCGACCTCGGCGCGCAGCCGCTCGACACCGCCTTCCTCGATGCCGAAGGAACGGCAGAAATCCTCGTCCACCTCGGGCAAGGCGGATTCTTCCACCTTGCGCGCGGTGACCTTGAACTCGGCCTGCTTGCCGGCCAGTTCCTCGGCGCCGTAGTCGGCCGGGAACTCCACTTCGATGACCCGCTCCTCGCCCGGGGCGATGCCCTTGAGGCCGGCCTCGAAGTCCTTGAGCATGCGCCCCTCGCCCAGCACGATGCCGATATCGTTGCCGGCGCCGCCGCGGAAGGCCTCGCCGTCGATCGTCCCGGCGAAGTCGATGGTGACCCGGTCGCCCTCGGCGGCGCCGCGCTCCACCTCGGTCCACACGGTCCGCTGGCCGCGCAGCTTGTCCACCATCGCGTCCACGTCCGCGCTGCTGATCTCCGCCGTGGGCTGCTCGACCTGGATGTTATTGACGTCCTGCAGCTCGATCTCGGGAAACACCTCGAACACCGCGGTGAAGCTCAGGCCGTCCGCCGGGGTCGCCTTGTGGCTCTCGATGCGCGGGCTGCCGACCGGGCGAAGCTTCTTCTCCGAGATCGCCTCGATCCAGCTGTTGCGCAGCATCTCGGAAACGACGTCCTCGCGGATCTGGGGCCCGTACTGCTGGCGAATCACCTTGAGCGGCGCCTTGCCGGGGCGAAAGCCCTTGATCTTCGCGCGACGGCTCATGTCCTTGAGCCGCTTGTCAATCTCTCCCTCGACGCGCTCGGCCGGCACTTCGACCGTCATGCGCCGTTCGAGGCCCTCGGTGGACTCCACAGAAACCATCACAGCATCGTTCCTCTTTGCTAAGCGATCCGCCGCAGGCGTTCGCGGCGCATGTTGTCGTTGCCCGTCACCCGGGCTCGGGAGGCTGGTGCGAAAGGAGAGACTCGAACTCTCACGGGGGATCAACCCCACCGGGACCTAAACCCGGCGCGTCTACCAGTTCCGCCACTTTCGCGCTTGGGACCGGGGAGGCCGAGTCCGGCCTTGCCCGCGCCAGACCAGCCGCAAAGTATACCTAGGAACGCCTCCGTATTCCTGTTTTTCGGCGCTCCGGGTGGCTTGATCGCCGCCACCAGCCGGCGCCCCAAATGACGAGACCGCCTTGCGGCGGTCTCGCGGGGGTCGATTTGGTGGGCCGCGAAGGAATCGAACCTTCAACCTGCGGATTAAGAGTCCGTTGCTCTGCCAATTGAGCTAGCGGCCCGGTGCCTTGCCGCGAAGGCAAGACGCGAATTTTGGCCGCGTGTCACGGCTTTGTAAAGAACCGCTGATGCGCGCCGGGAAAATGGGGTGGACGATGGGACTCGAACCCACGACGACTGGAATCACAATCCAGGGCTCTACCAACTGAGCTACGCCCACCATTGTCAGGCGCGTAATCATAAACCAGTTTTCCGGAAATGGCGCGCCCGGCAGGACTCGAACCTGCAACCCTCGGCTTAGCTTACCAACTACCGCTTTCGCGGCCCCGCAACCTGGCGGGTTTGTGGTCTGGACTATCCCTTCGCCATCTCAGGCGCCGCACGTCTAGTCTCTACGGAACCCCGCGGTAATCAGCTGCGAAATTTACGTTTCGTGACTGACCGTTCCCGGCTGCCCTTACCCTCAGCGATACGTTCGAACCGAATTCACTGAGCCTTCAGGTCGCCCAGGTGATCCTTATCCGTGATGCGAGGAACTCGACTGCATCGAGCCGCGATTCACCTCGGGACGGGGATCACCTGCAGGTTTCCACGGGATTGCCATCAGCATTACCTGTTAAGGTTTCCCCGTTACGGTGCGGTTCACTGCAACGGTTGTGTTTCCCGCTGCAGGCTCCTCACTCAAAGGCCGATGCTCTGTCCGGTTGAGCTACGGGCGCATCAACTTGACTGGTCTAAACTCCCTCGCAATAAAACTGGTCGGGGCAGAGGGATTCGAACCCCCGACCTTCTGCTCCCAAAGCAGACGCGCTACCAGACTGCGCTATGCCCCGGCGTGTCACCCGGTCCTCGCCACGCGAGACTGCCCCCGGCACGACCGGCGCCCGATCTTCGCTCGCCCGCCCTGCAAGGGCGTCGAATGATACGCCCGGCCCACCGACGCGTCAACGCAGCAAATGCGGGTTTTTCTTGTTCGCTCCGATGCTTGCGTGAGACAATCCGGCCCCCTTCGCAGCGGGTTCCGAGACGCGTGACGGCACGACTGATCGATGGGCGGCAAGTGGCCGCCGACCTCCAGCGAGACCTGCGGGCCCGCGTCGAGAACCGCGTCGCGGCGGGCCGGCGGCCCCCGGGGCTCGCGGTGGTCATGGTCGGGCAGGACCCGGCTTCGGCGATCTACGTGCGCAACAAGCGCAAGGCTTGCGACGAGGTCGGCATCCGCTCGGTGGCCTACGACCTCCCGGAAGACACGGACCAGGACGCGCTCGACGCCCTGGTGGCCGGGCTCAATGCCGATGCCGCGATCGACGGGATTCTCGTGCAGCTGCCCCTGCCGGAGCAGCTCGATGCGCGCCGCGTGATCGAGGCGATCGATCCCGCGAAAGACGTGGACGGCTTCCACCCCTACAACATCGGCCGCCTCGCGCAGCGCATTCCGCTGCTGAGGCCCTGCACACCGGCCGGCGTGATGGAATTGCTCGCCCGGAGCGACATCCCGGTGCGCGGCCGGAGCGCCGTGGTGGTGGGCGCTTCGAACATCGTCGGGCGGCCCATGGCACTGGAGCTGTTGCTGGCCGGCGCCACGACGACGGTGTGCCACCGTTTCACGGCGGACCTGGGCGCGGAGGTGGCGCGCGCCGACATCATCGTGGTCGCGGTCGGCAAGCCGGGACTGGTGCGCGGCGCCTGGATCCGCCCCGGCGCGACGGTGATCGACGTCGGCATGAACCGCCTGCCCGACGGCCAGCTGTGCGGCGATGTCGAGTTCGACGCGGCCGCCGAGCGCGCCGGCTGGATCACCCCCGTGCCCGGCGGCGTCGGTCCCATGACCGTGGCCATGCTGATGAAGAACACGCTGGACGCGGCGGAGCGCCGCGACCCCTGACTGGAAAACCCGTGACTGAAAAGGGGTCCGCGCGTCACCGCGCGAACCCCTCATGTCATGCCGGCCGGATGGCCGCCGCTGCAACGTGTCAGCAGGGATCGGCACCCTCGGGCCGTGGCAGGTCGCAGGACTTCACCTCGCCGGCGACGATCTCCACGTTGGCCGTCTCGCTGAACACCAGGCCTTCCGCCGGGTAGTTCTCGACCACGCCGTCGTCGAGATTGGCGACGCAGGTGAAGCCCAGCGTGTACTCGCCCGGGAGGAGGAAACGCAACACGTACGCATAGGCCGTGGCATCCATCGTCGGCTCGACGAGATCGCTGACCAGCGGCACCACGCCGGCACCGAGCGGATCGACATCGAAGCCCTCGAAGGCGTACACCGCGTCCACGCCGTCCGCGCCGCAGGCCTCGACGTTGTTCATGGCGAGCAGCTCCTCGGCGACCAGCCCACGCACGCCGCCGGTGATGCGGCGATTCATCATGCGGACCGTCGGCTTCAGCAGGAAGGCGCGATCTTCACCGAAAGGCCCGCGGCTCATGCCGGGGTGCTTGAGCAGGGACCTGCGCAGGTCGAAATCGAGGATGTATTCGACCGGCTCGTTGACGGGGACCTCGAGGCCGCCGACGACCTTGTAGCCGGTCTGCGCGCCGCTCGGCATGAAAAAGCCGTACTGGCCGCCGTCTTCCTCGAGCTGCACGTAGGAAGCCGCCTGGTCGAAATGTATGCGCAGCCACTCGTATTCGCCGGCCGGAATGTCTTCGTCCTCGATGATGGTCGCCGACTGGCCGTTGGTCAGCTGCAACAGGTCGAGCTGCCGGCCGGCCTCGTTGACCGGGATGCGGAACGACGGTCCATCGACCGGCTTGAGCTCGAACTCGGTCATGGCGATGACCACGGCGTGCGCTTCGTCCACCGGCGCATCGGTCATGGAAAAAGTCACGACGCCCGAGGCGCCGGATTCTTCTTCGGAAGAGATCGTGTCGCCGCCGCAGCCGGCCAGGGCCAGGGCCCCGGCAGCCAGCAGGGCCGTGCCGAGGGCGGTATGAGTGCTTCGCATTGAATTTCTCCGTTCGGCCATAATGATCAGGCCTGTTTTTGATTTCGGCGCCGAATCTCGCGGCGCCACCACGCCAAGGAGCATTTCGCATCCTCTCAGCCTCTCACACGAACGGCGCGGTGATTCGGTTCCCTCCGCCACCGGGGCGGCCGCGACGCCGAGCGGGCGTCGGTCGGCCGTGAAACCCGGCCGCGGCCGGGGCGACCGCCCTGTCGGTGATTCGGCGCAGGAATTCACGCGCCTGCTCGAGCCCCTGATCCCGACCCTGTTCCGGCATGCCTATCGCTGGACGGCCGCGCGTGACCAGGCGGAAGACCTCGTGCAGGAACTCCTGGTGCGCCTTTACCCGCAGATGGCGAAGCTGGCCGAGCTGGAACGGGTGGAACCGTGGGCGCTGCGCGTCATGTACCGGATTTTCGTGGACCAGCACCGGCGCAGCCGCAATTCGCCGGTGCGTCCCATGCACGAGGCGCCGGCCACCGGCGCGGCGGGCGGCGAGGATTTCGGCGAGGTCTTCGCAGACCACGCGCCGCAACCGGGCGAGGCGCTCGAACGCGAGCATGCCCGGGATGCGCTGGCCGAGGCATGGGGACGGCTCAACCCCGACCAGCGCGCCGTGATCGCACTGCACGATGTCGAGGGCTACCGGCTCGAGGAACTCGCGACGCTGCTCGAGGTGCCCGTCGGCACGCTCAAGTCGCGGCTCCATCGGGCCCGCGCCACGTTGCGTGAAATCCTGGCGACGGAACCTTTTGCCGCGGTCATTCGTGAACAGCTCGAGAGGCCATGAAATGAACTACCCGGCGGATTGCAAAGCCACACTGCAACGGCTCGATGACCTGCTCGACGACAGCTTGTCGCCGGCCGCGGCCGCGCCCTTGCATGCCCACCTCGCCGGCTGCCGTGACTGCGCCGCGGCGCTCGCCGGCGCCCGACGCCTTAACCAGGCATTGCGCGACATGCCGGTGCCCGACCCGCGGCCGGGATTCGCCGGCGCCGCGCTGGCCAGTGCCGTGGCCCGCAATCGCCTGACGGTGGCCACAAGCGACAGCCCTGTGCCCGGCCCCGCGGAATCCGCCTCCAGCAAGACGACAGGTTTCCGGGGCCGCTCCCGCCAGGTCCCGCGGCGCCGTCTCGACCTGTGGCTCGGCGGCGTGCTGGGCGCCGCCGCCGCGGCCGCGCTGATGGTCATGCTGTGGGGTGTGCCCCGCGACGCGCACATGCCGCAGGACGCCGCGGACTTGCGCCTCACGCTCTACGAGCCCCGCGAAATCGGCGTCGCCATCGATGCCGACGCGGCGTTGCCGGGCGCCCTGCTGACCATCACCCTGCAAGGAGGTATCGACCTGGTCGGCTTCGGCGCGCAGCGCGAACTGCAGTGGCAGGCCGACCTGGATGCGGGCACCAACGTGCTGCCGCTGCCGATCATTGCCCATTCGCTCGAGCAGGGCCGGCTGACGGCGCTGGTCGAACATGGTGAAATGACACAGCAGGTCGAGCTGCGCATCCAGGTGGACGCCCCATGAAAGCGATGACGTCGAACCCGGGTTCCAGGCGGGTTCTGCCCGCACTCACCCTGGCGGCGATCTGCGGCGTGTTCCTTTTCGGCGGCCCCGTGGCGGCGGCCGACGACGACCTTCCACGCGATCCTCCACCCGATCCCCCGCGCGAGACCGCGGCCGAGCGCCCGGATCGCCCCGAACTCTCCCTCACGATGCGCATCATCGAGGATCCCGACGCGCTGGGCGCGGGAGCGGTGACACGCCGTTTGTCCCTGCCGCCGCCGCGATTGCGCGAGGTGGACAGCAGACCGCCAGACGGCCGAAGCGACCAGGCCGGTGGCGAGGCACCCGGTCGCGGAAGCGGTCGGCCGCTGCGCGAGCAGGCGGCGGAACGCGCCCGGGACATGGCGGAGCAGGCACGCGAGCGGCGCGAAGACTTCGGACGGTCCCGCGCCGAGGAACTGCGACCGGAGCGACCCGACCCCCCGAATCGCCCTCGGCCACCCGGCCGGCCATGAGCAAGCGCGAGGGCGGCAGCCGCGGCGCATCGCCGGCCACGGCGGGCGCCGGTTCGGCGCAACATCTCCTCCTGCTATCCTGACGCCCTCCCTGGCTCCTGTCGGTCTCGCACTTGAAGACGCCCCGACATCTCCTGCTGCCGGTGCTCGCCTGCCTGCTCGGCACCCCCGAGCTCGCCGCCCGCCCCTTGCCGCCCGAGGCCACCGACACGTCGGGGCGCATGGCCGCGACGGCGACGACGGTTTCGGCGATGGCCGAAACCGGGACCGCAGAGACCCGGGCGAGCAGCGATCCGCGCGCCCTCTTCGCCGCCGGCACGGCGGCCTCTCGCGAAGGCGATTTCGCCACGGCGCTCGAGTTCTTCATCGCGGCACGCGACGCCGGCATGGACGGCGCCGCGGTGCATTACAACATCGGCGTGTCGGCGTGGGAGCTCGACCGGCTGGAGCTCGCTCGCGAGGCTTTTCTCGTCGTGGCACGCAGCCCGGAGATGGCCGCGCTCGCCTATTACAATCTCGGCCTCGTCAGCCTGCGCCGCGATGATCCCGAGGCCGCGCGGGACTGGTTCCGCCGGGCGCGCGAACACAGCGAAGAGGAGACGCTGCGAGAGCTCGCCGAGTTGCAGCTCGAAGGGCTCGCGCCGGCCGCCGCGACCGTGGGGCGCGTGGCTCGGCGCGCGCGGGATCCGGTGCTGGTATTCGTCGCCGCCTCGCTGGGTTACGACGACAATGTCGCGCTCGTCGCGGACGGCGACCTGCTGGGGTCGAGCGACACCCCGAGCGCCTTCGCCGAAACCAGCCTCGGCCTGTCCGTGCCGCTGGGTGGCGCCTTCAGCCTCGAGGCGGCGGGCTTCGTGCTGCGCCACGCCGACGCGTCGGAGTTCGACCAGGCCGGCGCCCAGGCGGAGCTCGTGTACCAGGCGGCGCTCGGCGCCTGGGACGGCGAGATCGCTGCCGGCGCCGGACTGAACTGGCTGGACGGCGAGGAATACGAGCAACGCTTCACCATGCTGCTCGGCGCCACGCGCCGCTTCGCCACCGACTGGCGACTGCAGCTGCAGTATCGCTTCGAGGACATCGACGGCAGCGCGCCGTTCGAGCGGCTGAGCGGCCGGCGGCAGGAGGCCGCCGTCGCGCTCTACCGCCGTGTCGGTGCGCAGCGCCTGTGGTTCGAGTATCGGCTCGAGTTCAACGACCGGGACAGCGCGGCGCTGTCAGCCGACCGGCATCGTCTCGACGTCGAGTGGGAGCGCGAGTTGCACAATCGGCTGCGCGTGGGATTCGGCGCCGGGTGGCGCGACAGCCGCACGGAGGTGCGGGTATTCGATCTCACCGAGCGACGCCTCGAGCTGGCGGCCGGACTGGCCGGACCGCTGGCAGGGCGCTGGGAATGGTCGTTGCGTTACGACTGGACACGCAACGATGCCAAGACCCCGTTCTTCGACTACCAGCGCCACCGCGTCGTGGCCGGCGTGCAGGGCCTGTTCTGAGCCAGGCCCTACTCGCGCCGCCAGCGCGTGCCGCCAGGACCGTCCTCGAGCACGATGCCGGCCGCCGCCAGTTCGTCGCGGATGCGGTCGGCGGCGGCGAAGTCCTTCTGCTTGCGCGCCGCGTTGCGCGCCTCGATGCGCGCGTCGATCTCGTGCTCGCAGAGCGGGATGGATGCTGTCGCGGCATCGGCTTCGCCCGGCGCAAGCGCTCCCTCGACACCTTCGGGTAACGCCGCGGCCTGCAGTGCGATCGGCCGCCCGTCCGCGCCGAATCCCCGGCCCCCGCTCTTCAACCAGGCATCGGGATCCGTCTGCAGCAGGCCGAGCACCCCGGCGACGTCCCTGAGGGTCGCCGCGAGTCGCTCGGCCTGGGCCGTCTCGCCCGCGTCCTTGGCCCGGTTCAGTTCGCCGGCCAGCTGCTGGTAGAGCGCGAGCGCCTCGGCGGTGTTGAAATCGTCGTCCATCACCGCGCGGAAGCGCTCGATCCAGTCCGCGTCGGACCCGCCTGAGCCAGCCACGCCGCGCAGCGCGGTGTACAGCCGCCGCAGCGCCGCCACGGCCTGGTCGAGGTTCTGCTCCGTGTAGTTCAGCGGGCTGCGGTAGTGACTCGAGAGGACGAAATAGCGGATCGCCTCGGCCGGATAGCGCTGCAGCACCTCGCGGATGGTGAAGAAATTGCCCAGCGACTTGGACATCTTTTCCTCGTCCACGCGCACGAAGCCGTTGTGCATCCAGTAATTGACGAACTTCGCGCCCGTCGCGCCGCAGCTTTGCGCCAGCTCGTTCTCGTGGTGCGGGAACTTGAGGTCCAGCCCGCCGCCGTGGATGTCGAAATGCTCGCCGAGGATTTCCGTGGACATGACGGAGCACTCGATGTGCCAGCCCGGGCGGCCCCGTCCCCACGGCGAGTCCCACGCCGGCTCGCCCGGCTTGGCGGCTTTCCACAGGACGAAATCCAGCGGGTCGCCCTTGGCCTCGTCGACCTCCACGCGGGCCCCGGCGCGCAGGTCGGCGAGCCGCTTGCCGGAGAGCTTGCCGTATTCGGGGAAGCTCGCGACCTTGTAATACACGTCGCCGTTGTCGGCCGCGTAAGCGTGGTTCCGCTCGATCAGCGCCTGGATCATCTCCTGGATCTTGCCGTTGTCCGTGTACTCGGTCGCACGCGGCTCATGGTCGGCGGGCAGGATGCCGATGGCGGCGAAATCCTCGTTCATCGCATCGATGTAGCGCTGCGTGAGCGACTGCAGCGTCTCGCCGCTCTCCGCGGCGCGGCGGATGATCTTGTCGTCGATATCGGTGATGTTGCGCACGAACTCGACCTGGTAGCCCGACCAGCGCAGGTAGCGCGCCACCACGTCGAACACCACGTGGGCCCGCGCATGGCCGATATGGCAATAGTCGTAAACGGTCATGCCGCAGGCGTACATCCGCACCTTGCCCGGCTCGATGGGAGTGAACGCTTCCTTGCGACCGCTGAGTGAATTGTGGATGACGAGCATGGCGTCCCTTGTCAGGCTTCCGCGCCGGGCGCGGGTTGGACGTGCTGCGCAAGGCGCGCACGGATGGTGTCGCCGGGCATCACGGCGAACAGGGCGCCGAGATCCGGCCCTTCGGTCCGGCCCGTCAGGGCCAGGCGCAGGGGCTTGAAGAACTGCTTTCCGCCGACGCCGACGGCGTCCTTCACCGCGGCGGCGAGCTGCCTGTGGTCCGTCGCCCCCGCCTCCCAGGCGCCCAGGGCGGCCGCGAACAGGCCGGGCGCCGCAGCGGTGTCCGGCGGCGGGTCCAGGGTCGGCGGGCCGAACAGGATCGCCTGCCACTCGGCGACCTCGGCGGGCCGCAGCACGTTGTGGCGCACGGCTTCGAGGAATTTTTCCTGCAAGCCCGCGGGCACCCCCTCGAGCGCGGCGGGGCCCGCCCAGGCCGCGAGGTCTGCCGCCGGCAAGGCGTCGAGCGCCGCGCGCTGCCAGTGCCCGACCTGGGCCATGTCGAAACGCTGCGCCGCGGTCGTCAGGCGCGCGGGATCGAACCCCGCCGCCATGTCCTGCATGGACAGCAGGCCGGGCGCCTCCCACGGATGTCCCAGCCGGGCCAGCGTGTTGGCGAAGGCCAGCGGCAGGATCCCCGCATCGCGAAAGCTGCCGACGCTCATCGCCCCGGTGCGCTTGGACAGCTTGGTGCCGTCTTCACCCGCGAGCAGCGGCATGTGGCCGTAACGCGGGGCCGGCTGGCCCAGCGCCTCGAGGATGACGAGCTGGCGGGCCGTGTTCACCAGGTGATCCTCGCCGCGCAGCACGTGGGTCACGCCCATCAGGGCATCGTCAACCGCATTGGCGAACAAAAAACCCGGGGAACCGTCGCTGCGCGCGAGGATGAAATCCGCGATCTCGGCGGCCGGCAGGCTGCGCGGCCCGCGCACCAGGTCGTCCCAGCCGACTTCGCCGGTCTGCGGGGCCGCGAATCGAATCACCGGCATCTGCCCGGCCTGTCGGCGGCGCACGATCTCGGCATGCGGCAGCTGTGCCCACTCGCGGTCGTAACGCGGCGGCAGGCCGCGACGCCGGAGCTCCGCGCGGCGCTGCTTCAGCTCGGGCTCCGTCCGGTAGCAGGTGTAGGCATGCCCGGTCTCCGCGAGGTGCCCGAGCGCCTCGCGGTAGAGCTCGCGACGCTCCGACTGGCGAAACGGCCCTTCGGGCGCGTTGCGGTCCGGCCCGCCGTCCCAGTCGAGGCCGAACCACGCCAGGTCGGCGAGCTGTTTCTCGAGATCGCCCTGTCCCTCGCGCGCCACGTCGGTGTCCTCGGAGCGCAACAGGAAGCGGCCCCCGGCGCCGCGCGCCAGGCACCAGTTGAACAGCGCCGTGCGCAGGTTGCCGGCGTGCAGCCGCCCGGTCGGACTCGGGGCAAATCGTGTGACGATGGACATAAGCGCGTAATGGTAACGGACTGCGCGGATCGCGACACGACCCGTGGACCGAAGCGCCGCAGCCGCGCCGGTCACGGGGGTCGGCAGACCCATTTGCGCCCCACCGCCGGCTCGACTAATGTCTCGGCCTCTGTCATCGAAGGAGCCCGTGATGCGTCCCATTCTCTCCGCGCTTGCACTTTCGCTCGTCTCCGCCCCCGCCGGCGCCGAAGACCCGGGTTCCGCCGCCCCCCGGGTCGAGCTGCTCACGAACCACGGCGCCCTGGTGCTCGAACTCGATCCGGCGAAGGCGCCGGCGACCACGGCGAATTTCCTGCGCTATGTGCGCGACGGCCATTACGACGGCCTCATCTTCCACCGGGTGATCCCCGGCTTCATGGCCCAGGCCGGCGGCTACGACGCCGAATTCGAGGAGCGCGACACGCGCGAGCCCGTGGAAAACGAGTCCCGCAACGGGCTGTCCAACGAGCGCGGCACCATCGCGATGGCGCGCACCAACAACCCGCATTCCGCCACCGCGCAGTTCTTCATCAACCTGGTGGACAACCCGCGCCTCGACGGCAGCCCGGGCAACTGGGGCTACACGGTGTTCGGCCGGCTCGTCGAAGGCCTCGACGTGCTCGACAAGATCGCCTCCATTCCGACCGGGCGCGGCGGACCGTTCCCCACGGACGTGCCGCAGGCCCCCGTGGTGATCAGCTCGGCACGCGTCGTCGAGGGCGACTGAGCCTGCGCCCGCCATGACCACGCTGTTCATCTCCGACCTGCACCTCGACCCGGCGCGCCCGGACATCACCACCCAGGCGCTCGAGTTCCTCGCCACGGAGACGCGGGATGCCGAGGCGCTCTACATCCTCGGCGACCTGTTCGAGGCGTGGGTGGGAGACGACGACCCGGAGCCGGAGAAAGCGCGCGTGATCGAGGCCTTGAAGCGCCTCGCCGACGGCGGCCTGCCCTGTTATTTCATGCACGGCAATCGCGATTTTCTCGTCGGCGAGGGTTTTGCAGCCGCCAGCGGGTGCACGCTGTTGCCGGACCCGACCGTCGTCGAGCTGTATGGCCAGCGCGTGCTGCTGATGCACGGCGACACCCTGTGCACGGGGGACCGCGAGTACCAGGCGTTCCGCCAGATGGTGCGTAATCCGCAGTGGCAACAGGCGATGCTGGCCCGGCCGCTCGCGGAACGACTCGCGATCGCCCGGCAACTGCGCGAGACGAGCGCCGCCAGCATGGCGGGCAAGGCCGAGGAGATCATGGACGTCGAACAGGATGCCGTGGTCGCCGCGATGCGGGCGCACGACGTGACGCTGCTGGTCCACGGCCACACCCACCGTCCCGCCGTGCATCGCTTCGAGATCGACGGCCGCGAGGCCACGCGCATCGTACTCGGTGACTGGTACACGCAGGGCAGCGTGTTGTCCTGGGACGCGGAGGGCTTCGTGCTGCGGACGCTGCCGCGCGAGTCGCCGGACGACGCGGCGCCCTGATCGGTCGATGCCGCGGTCGCGCGGTCGTCGGTGGCGGACCCGCGGTCATCGCTACGCGGTCATCGGCGCGCGGGCCGCGGGTTCAGGACGGCGGGCCGCTGTGGAAGCGCAGCTCCGTGTCGTACTCCGTGGCGAGCGCATTCTCGATCGCCCGAATTTCGCCGATGCGTGCGTCGAGTTCGTCCCCGGCGAAGCCGCGCGCGAGTTCCAGGTAATGCTGGAAATGGCGGGCCTCGGACGCCAGCAGCCCCGCATAGAAGCGGCCCAGCTCCGCGTCGAGACGCGGCGCCAGCAAGGCGAATCGCTCGCAGGAGCGGGCCTCGATGAAGGCCCCCACCACCAGGCGATCGACCAGCCGCCCGGGCTCCGCCTTGCGCACCGCGGCGGCCAGGCCGGCCGCATAGCGCGAGGCCGGGACGCGGCGCCACTCGATCTCCCGTCGCCGCATCAGCTGGCGGACCTGCTCGAAATGCCGCAGCTCCTCGCGCGCAAGCCGCGAGAGCCGCTCGGTCAGCGCGTCGTGGTCCTCGTAGCGAAACAGCATCGCGAGCGCCGTGGAGGCCGCCTTCTTTTCGCAATTGGCATGGTCCACCAGCAACGTCGGCAAGGCCGCCGGATCGGCAGCGGCGTCGATCCAGCCGGACGGCGTCGGCGCACCGAGAAACTCGACGAGCGCGGCGAGCACAGGCGGTGGGACGGGCACGGTCGGCGCGGCGCGGGAATTCATGTCCCGATCCGCATCAGTTGTGGCGCGCGTTGATGCGGTTGCGGCGCCAGCGCACCAGCCACCAGACCCCCAGCACGACGGGCCCGATCAGCAGGGCGGTGAGCGCTTCGACCGGCAAAGCCAGTCCCGCCTTCTCCAGGCCCTTCAGGCCGTAATTCAACAGGCCGACGAGGTAATAGCTGATGGCCGCCACGGACAGACCCTCGACGGTCTGCTGCAGGCGCAGCTGCTGCAGGCTGCGGCGGTTGAGGGATTCCAGCATGTCGCGATTCTGTTCCTCGATGCTGGTCTCGATGCGCGCGCGCAGTGCCTCGGTGGCCCGCGCCACGCGCAGCGAAAGGTCCTGCAGGTGCGCGTCCACCGAATCGCAGGTGTCCAGCGCGGGACGCATGCGTCGCTCGAGAAATTTCGTGATGGACGAGCGGCCCGGGTACTTGTGCTCGCGCAGGTCCTCGAGGCGCCGGTTCATTGCCGCCATGTAGGCGCGGGTCGCGGAGAAGCGATAATTGGTGTCCGAGCGCATGTGCTCGATCGCCTGCGAGATCCCCGACAGCTCCATCAGCAGCTGTTGCTCGCTCGTGGGCCCGTCGGTGCGCGCGAGACGGTCGATGAGGCGCGCGAGCTCCATGTCGAGCCGCCTGACCCGCGGCCAGACACGCTTGGCCTCGGGATAGCCCAGCAGCGCCAGGATCCGGTAGGTCTCGATCTCCAGCAGGCGCTGCACCGTGCGCCCCGTCTGGAAATCGTTCAGGCCCATGTTGCAGACCAGGTAGCGCGCAAACCCGTCGCCGTGCAGCTGCAGGGAGGTCCAGACGACCGCCCGGTCGTCGACGATCCGACTGCCCACGACCATCTTGCCGTCGAACTGCGCCTGCAGTTCGGGACAGAATGGGTCCGGCGGCTCGCCGGCGACGACGGTCGCGTGGACCGCCACCAGCAGCGCGCCGGGCAGCGAGGCCAGCCAGCCCTGCGGCAGGACGTCGATCGCGGTACGGGCGAAGGGCACCTCGTGGTCGTCCGGGCGCAGGAAGGTGTAGGTGCAGAATTCCGTGTGCCGTTCCCAGCGCACGGTGAAGCCCGGGAACGCCGCATACCAGGCCATCGTGTCGGGCGGCGGCGGCGCGACGCCGTGGACGGCGGCGAGCGCCTCGAGACGGGCGCGATGCGCGGCCGCCTCGCCGGGATCGGCCAGCATCGCCAGGTGGCTGATCCGCACCGGGGCGGACACGACCGGGAACGGCCTCGCATGCGATTCGCCGTACAGTTCCTCCCTGAGGGGATGGCCGGCCGGCAACAGCGACGCCTCCTCGCCGGCCGCGCCACCGGAACTCTTCCGTGTCTCGTCGGCGCTCATGTACCCGGCTCCCCGGAGACTTCGGCCACCGGGTCGGGGGCCTGCAGGGCCACGACCGCGGCGAGCAGCTCGTCGGCCGAGGCGAAGCGCTCCTCGCGCGCCTTGGCCATCATGCGATCGAGCAGGGGCTGGCACTCCGCCATCGACTTCGGCAGGCGCGGCAGCGGGGCGTGCCGATGCTTCCAGATGACCGCGATGGGCGAGCCCGCCACGTACGGCTTGCGCCCCGTGAGCATCTCGTGGAACACGACCCCCAGGCTGTAGATGTCGGAGCGCTCGTCGACCGGGGTGCCTTCGCCCTGCTCCGGGCTCATGTAGTACGGGGTGCCGAAGACCTCGCCGAGCCCCGTGAGTTCGGCCGCGGCGTCACGCAGCTTGGCGACGCCGAAGTCGATGACCGCCAGCGTGGCGTCGTCGCGCAGCATGATGTTGGCCGGCTTGAGGTCCCGGTGCAGCACGCCGACCGCGTGGATCGCAGCCAGGGCGCGGGCCGCCTGTGCGAGATACTCCAGCGCCTCCTGCATCGGCATGCCCTTCGCGAGACGTTCGCCGAGGTGCCCCCCGGAGAAATACTCCATGACGATGAAGGCCATGTCGTCGGCGATGCCGAGATCGAAAATCTGCACGACATTCGGATGGCGAATGCCGGAAATCACCTCGTATTCCCGCAGGAAACGCTGCAGGGGGGCGAAGTGATCGACCCGGTCGGGCACATGCCGGAACACCTTGGCGACCGCCAGCTGCTCGTTGCGCTCACGCTCCATGAGATACACCGAGGCCGTCGAACCGCTGCCCAGCGCCTTCAGGAACCGGTGTCCCTTGAGGCGGAAAGAAGGCGCGTCCTCGTCGGCCGCGCGCGTCGCAGCGCCGGGCATGCGGCGGCCCCGGCGCAGCGCCTCGCGCACGATCCGGCTGATGTGGTCGTGCGTGCTGCGGCCCTTCGGCAGGAAATCGTCCGCGCCTTCCTGCAGCGCCCGGGCGATGGCGTGCTGGTCGCCCTGGGGCGTCAGGAACACGATCGGCGGGCAGTCCTCGCGCGATTTCAGGTCGCGCAGCAACTCGAGTCCGTCGTGCATGCCCACGCGGTGATCGAGAAAGACCAGGTCCCAGTCGGTCGCCGCAAAGCCCTCCGGCCAGGGATCTTCGCCGGCCGCCTCGTGATCGACGATGTCCGCCCCCGGCTGCGCGGCGGACAGGTGATGGCCGAGCCAGGTCCGGTAATCGCGGTGATCATCGACGATGAGGATGCGCATCGGTCCGTGGCGCTGCCGGCAGTTACAAGACTTCGACGGCGGCCGGCGCGCCGGCGTGCCGGCTGTCGCGCACATGGCGCACCGAGTCCGAACGGTTTTCCTCGACCTTGCGCAGGTACTCCGAGGTGATCCCCCCGGTGACGTATTCACCGGAGAAACAGGAGGAGTCGAACTCGTGGATGTCCGCGTTGTCGTGCTGGACGGCGCGCGACAGATCTTCGAGGGTCTGGTAGATGAGCCAGTCGGCGCCGATGAGCTCCTGGACCTCCTCCTCGCTGCGACCGTGCGCGATCAGCTCCGCCGCGGCCGGCATGTCGATGCCGTAGACGTTCGGGTACCGCACCGGCGGCGCCGCCGAGGCGAAATACACCTTGCGTGCCCCCGCCTCGCGGGCCATCTCGATGATCTGCCGCGACGTGGTGCCGCGCACGATGGAGTCGTCCACGATCAGCACGTTCTTGTTGCGGAACTCCAGGTCGATGGCGTTCAGTTTGCGGCGCACCGATTTTTCGCGCAGCGTCTGTCCCGGCATGATGAAGGTCCGGCCGATGTAGCGGTTCTTGATGAAGCCCTCGCGATACTTCACGCCGAGCCGGTGCGCCAGCGGCAGGGCGCTGGTGCGGCTGGTGTCCGGCACCGGGATCACCACGTCGATGTCGTGGTCCGGCCGCATGCGGATGATGCGGTCGGCCAGCGCCTCGCCCATGCGCAGGCGCGCCTTGTAGACCGAGATGTTGTCGATGATCGAATCGGGCCGCGCGAAATAGACGTACTCGAACAGGCAGGGGCTGCGCCGCGTCGCCGGCACGCACTGGTGCATGTGCAGCCCGCCGTCGAGATCGATGAACACCGCCTCGCCCGGCAACACGTCCCGCAGCACCTCGAAACCCGCGATGTCGAGCGCCACGCTCTCCGAGGCCAGCATGTGTTCGCGGCGCCCGTCCACGTCGCGGTAGCCGACGATCAGCGGGCGGATCCCGCAGGGATCGCGCAGGCCGACGATGCCGGTGTTCATGATCAGCGCGACGACCGCGTAGCCCCCCTGGCAGCGGCGATAGATGCCCTCGGCGGCGCGGAAGATCTGCGCCGGGCTGGGATATTCCCCGTCGACCTTTTCCAGCTCGTGCGCGAACACGTTCAGCAGCACTTCCGAGTCGGAGGCGGTATTGAGATACCGGTGGTCCTCGCGGATCACCAGGTCGGCGAGCTCATCGGCATTGGTCAGGTTGCCGTTGTGCGCCAGGCAGATGCCGTAGGGCGAGTTCGTGTAGAAGGGCTGCGCCTCCGTGCGGCTGGAGCTGCCGGCGGTCGGATAACGGCAGTGGCCGATGCCCATGTTTCCCGTGAGCTTGAACATGTGGCGGCGCTGGAACACGTCGCGCACCAGCCCGTTGTTCTTGCGGATGTGGATCCGGTCGTCCGCCGTGACGATGCCCGCGGCATCCTGGCCGCGGTGCTGCAACACGGTCAGCGCATCGTACAGGGCCTGGTTGACCGAGCCTGTGCCGACGATTCCCACGATTCCGCACATTGATCTTCTACTCCGTGATGAGATCGCCGGCCTTGTCGAGCCCGGCATCGATGAATTCACGCAGGTGTCCCGTCAGCGTAGCCGTCCGCGGGACGATCCACGAGTCCTGCCACCAGGGTTCACGGTCCATCTCCAGCATCTGGAAACCGATCACCAGGATACCGATCACGAGCACGCCGCGCGCCGCGCCGAAGAGCATGCCCAGCACGCGGTCCGTGCCGTTCAGGCCCGTCTTGCGCACCAGCATGACGACGAGGTGCGACAGCAGCGCGCCGGCCAGCAGCGCGAGCACGAACACGATGAGCCGGCTCAGCCAGAGCTGCAGCGCGGGCGAACTGACCGCATCCAGGAAAGGCTCGACCAGCGGCGAGAATCGCCACGCGAGCCAGGCGGCCAGGCCCCAGTTCACCAGCGACAACGCCTCGCGAAAAAAGCCGCGGAAAAAGCCGATCACCACCGAAACGGCCAGCGCGCCCAACAGGATGTAATCGATGATCACCATGGCTCAGCTGCTTGCCATCAGTCTTCGACCCGCACGGCCCGGGCGCCGCCGTGCCCCGCGGCGCGAACCCGCACCAGCAATCGGTCCGCCGCGGCACGGTCGGGCACCGGCCCGACGCGCACGCGGTAAAGGGTACCCGCGTCGGTCACCACGCGGGAGACAAAAGCATCGAATCCGGCGGCCGTGAGCCGCTGCTGCAGGGCCTGGGCATTGTCGCGCTGGGAAAAACTGCCGACCTGCACGCTCCACGCGTCGCTCGCCGGCGCCGGCTGTGCGGCGGGTGCGGGTTGCGGGGCCGGTTCGGGCGCAGGTTCACGCGCGGGTGGCGCTGCGCGATCGTTCTCTCCGGCAGCCGGGGTCCCGGTGTCCGGGGCTGGGGCAGCGGGCTGAGGCGCCGGCCGGGGCGGCGGCTGTTCGGGCTGTTCCGCGCCCGCCGGCGCAGGGTCTCCGTCACCGGGATCAAGCGGTGCCGGCTCCACCGGCGCCGGCCGTTGCACGGCGCCCACGCCGTTCATCTGCCGCTCCTCGCTGTCGATCTGCACGGGCGGTCCGGCGCCCGGATCCAGCGGAATGGTGTACGTGCGTCCCGGCGACTCGACGGGCGGCAGCTCGATCGCGCTTTCGACCGGGCGCGGGGCCTGCGCCGGGCCATCCAGAAGCCACGGGATAATGATGATCCCGAGCGCCACGATGACCGTGGCGCCGACGAGTCTTTCCTTCAGCTTCCGCTCCATATTGCCAGGGCCGAAACGCCACCCGGCGTCATTCAGACTAGGGCGCGAAGTATACCTCAAGCCAGTCGAGCGTCGGGCCCACTACATGAAAAGAACCGCAGGCCACGACGCGGTCGCCCGGCCGCGCCGCCGCCGCGGCCGAGGCGCAGGCAGCCGCGACCGAAGACGCGGTTTCGATGCTGCCGCAGAGGTGCGCCACGACGACATCGGCCAGCATGCCGGCGGAGCGCCCGCGCGGCCCGGGCAGTGATGCCAGCACCCAGTGATCCACGCAACCGTCGAGAGCCGCCGCCACGCCGGGCGCGTCCTTGTCGCCGAGCAGGCCGAATACCGCGATCGTCCGGCCGCGACAGGGCGCCGCGCGCAGTGCGGCGGCGAGCACCGCCGCACCGTCCGGGTTGTGAGCCACGTCCAGCCACCAGGTCACCGGGCCGTCGATGCGCTGCAGGCGGCCGGCCAGGCGCATCCGCGCCAGCGCGCGCGCCGGCAGCGTCTCGTCGTCCGCCACGGCATCGAGCGCATCGAAGGCGGCGATGGCGCAGGCGGCGTTGTCGAGCAGCACCGGCGCGGCCAGCGGCCCGCGCGGCAACCCGGTATAGCTGCGGCCGTTCGGGCCGCGCCAGTGCCAGCGATCGCCGTCAGTGCGCCAGTCGAAATCCCTGCCGATCCGCAGCGCGTCCTCACCGGCCGCCGCCAGCAGGGTGGCGGGCGGATCACGATCGCCGATCACCGCCGGCCGGCCGCGCCTGAAGATGCCGCCCTTCTCGCGACCGATGCTCTCGCGGTCCGGACCGAGCCACTCGACGTGGTCGAGCCCGATCGACGTCACCACCGCGACCTCGGGGTCCACGGCGTTGACCGCATCGAGCCGTCCGCCCAGCCCGATCTCCAGCACGGCCCACTCGACGCCGCGCCGGCGGAAGATCTCCAGCGCAGCCACCGTGCCGAACTCGAAATAGCTCAGGCTGGTCCGCCCGCGCCCGGCCTCCACGGCCTCGAAGGCCGCCACCAGCTCGGCGTCGGTGGCGTCAACGCCGCCGATCCGCACCCGCTCGTTGTAGCGGCGCAGGTGCGGCGAGGTGTAGGCGCCGGTGGCCCAGCCGGCCTCCAGCCCGAGCGCCTCGAGCACGGCGACACAGCTGCCCTTGCCGTTGGTGCCGCCGACCGTCGCCACGCGAAAGGGGGGTTGCGCCAGGTCCATCGACTCGAGCACGGCCCGGACCCGCTCGAGGCCCAGCTCGATCTCGGTCGGATGCAGCCGCTCCTGCCACTCCAGCCAGGCGGCGAGGTCGCGGGCTGCCAAGCGGCCCTCAGCCGGCCTGTTGCAGCGGGCGATGGGTGAGCATCGACAACAACGCGCCGATGGTGGCGCGCATCTCCCGCCGATCGACGATCATGTCGAGCGCGCCGTGACGAATGAGAAATTCGCTGCGCTGGAAACCCTCGGGCAGCGTCTCGCCGACCGTCTGCTGGATGACGCGCGGTCCGGCGAAACCGATCAGCGCTTTCGGCTCGGCGATGTTGATGTCGCCCAGCATGGCGAGGCTGGCGGACACGCCCCCGGTGGTCGGGTCCGTCATGACCGACACGTAGGGCATCCCGGCATCGGCCAGGCGTCGCAACGCGGCGGCGGTCTTGCTCATCTGCAGCAGCGAATAGAGTCCTTCCTGCATGCGCGCCCCGCCGCTCGCGGAGAAGCACACCAGCGGCATGCGCTGCTCGCAGGCCGCGTCGACGGCCCGGCGGAACCGCTCCCCGACCACGGAGCCCATCGAGCCGCCCATGAACTGGAAATCGAAGGCGCAGACCGCCAGGCGCAAACCGAGCAGCTGGCCGGTCATCGCCACCATGGCGTCCTGCTCGCCCGTCGTCTTCTGGGCCTGGGTGAGCCGGTCCCGGTAGCGCTTGCTGTCGCGAAACTTCAGCGGATCCTCCGGCTGCAACGACTGGCCGATTTCCCGTCCCGTACCCGGATCGAGGAACATTTTCAGCCGGGCGCGCGCGTTGATCCGCATGTGGTGGCTGCACTTGGGACAGACGGACAGGGCGCGCTCGACTTCGGCGCGGTACAGCACCGCGTCGCAGGCCGGGCACTTCGTCCACAGGCCCTCCGGCACGGAGCGGCTGCGGCCCTGCGTACCGCCCTGGGTCTTGATCCGTGACGGCATCAGTTTGTCGAACCAGTTCATGCCTTCCCCTCGCGACTCGGCGTGCGGCTTGCTGCGGCGCGGCGCCCGCCGCATCGCAGCGACGACCCGGGCCGATGATAAACGAAAGCGCTCAACTCAGCGGCCCGGGACGCTCGGCCGGCGGCGTCGGCAGCAGGCCGCCATAATCGACATGCACGAGATACAGGCCCGCGGCCGGGGCCGTGGCACCCGCGAGGCGTCGATCCCGGCCGGCCAGCACCTCCGCCACCCAGTCCGGCGGGCGATCCCCGCGGCCCACCGCGGCCAGCGTGCCGACGATGTTGCGCACCATGTGATGTAAGAACGCGTTGGCCGTCACGTCAAGGCGCAGGAAGTCACCGTGCCGCGTCACCTCCAGGCTGTGGATGCAGCGCTCCGGCGTCCGGGACTGGCACTCGGAGGCCCGCAGCGCGGAGAAATCGTGCCGCCCGACGAGGACCTGGCCGGCGGCGTGCATGCGTTCGGCATCCAGGCGGCGGCGGACCCACCAGGCGCGATCGCGCCACAGCGCCGGACGCGCCTCCCGGTTGAGCAACAGGTAGCTGTAACTGCGGGCCACGGCGGAGAAGCGGGCGTGAAAGCCGTCCGGTGCCTCGCCCGCCCAGCGCAACGCGATGCCGGGCGGCAATGCGCTGTTCGCCCCCAGCAGCCAGGCACGGGGGCGGCGCCGGGCGGCGGTGTCGAAATGGGCCACCTGGCCCGTCGAGTGGACGCCGGTGTCCGTGCGCCCGGCGCCGACCACCCGCACGGCTTCGTCGGCCACCGCGGACAACGCGGTCTCCAGCGCCGCCTGCACGCTCGGCCCGTCCTTCTGTACCTGCCAGCCGAACAGCCCGGCACCGTCGTATTCCACGCCGACGGCGATCCGCCGCTGGCCCGGCAACGGCCCGCTCACAACCGGCCCACCAGCCAGCAGGCCGCGAGCCCCGCCGCCAGCCACAGCCAGTCGCTGACCCGCGGGCGCGGCAGGCGCGGCAGGCGCGCATCCGATGGGGCCTCGATTGCGCCTGTCTCGAGTTCACGCACGAGCGTGGCCGCCGCGTCTCCCCAGCCGGCCAGCCCGCGGCCCGCGCGTCGCGCGCCGGCGGCGGCGGTGACACGCTCCGCGGTCAGCGGCACCGCATCCAGCGTCATCGCGAGCCGCCGCGCGAAGACGCCGGTATCGACACCCAGGCGGGTCAGCGGCGCAAGCAGCACCAGCAGCCCCGCCGCCATCGCCGGCACGCTCGTGCGACGCCGCAGGAGTTCCACCGCCGTGACGAGCACCACCAGCACGCCGGCGCGTTGCAGGGCGATCTCGATATCGCTCCAGGCCGGCAGGTACCAGGGACGACCCGCGGCCTGCGGCTCGGGTGCGACCCAGAGATAGATGATGACGATGGAGAGCAACAGCCAGCGGATGCGGCGCAGGGACTTCAGGATCCCCCGCAGGGTTTCCCCGCCGGCGGCGGCCGCGCCCAGCATCAGGCCCGCGAGCGCGAGCGCGATCCCGCTCAACGAATAGCGGAACAGCATGGCGGCCAGCGCCACCAGCAGGAGGATCCGGAAAGCCGGATGAAAACCGCCGGGATTTTCATCCGGCGCGGCAACGCCGGCCGCCGGATCCATGGCCTCAGTCGAGGTTGTCGAGGAGCTCGCGGGCTTCTTCGCGCTGGGCCTCGTCGCCTTCCTCGAGGACTTCGCCGAGGATGCTGCGGGCGCCTTCCGGGTCGCCCATGTCGATGTAGGCCCGCGCCAGGTCCAGCTTGGTGCCCACTTCGTTCATCTCGACCGGCGACATCTCGCGCGTATCACCCGCTTCATACGACGCGCCCGCCTCTTCGGCATCCGGGCGAGGCGACATCTGCGTCGCATCGTCGTCCTCGTCCTGCTCACCGCGTTCCTCGAGCGCCGGGGCCATCATGGTGGCGTCCGCATCGCCGTCGGATTCGCCCGGATAACGCGGCGCCATCTGGGTGGCGTCGGCGTCTTCCTCGGACTTGTAGGATTCCAGGTCGGACTCGAGGACCTGCGTGAGCTCGTCGAGGTCGAGATCGACGTCCTCGTCGATCGTGCCCATCTCCGTGGTCGGCGAATCGTCCGCGGCCTCGAAGCGGGCCAGCATCGTGCGATCCTCGTCGTCGTCCTGTTCGTCCTCGCCGACATCGGCCGCCAGCGACTCGAAACCCGTCAGGGTGGGATCGTCCTCGCCGGGGGATTCGTCGCCCTCCCCGGACAGCCTCGCCTCGCGCAGCAACGTATCGTCCTCGCCCAGCGCATCGCGCGATATGCCCGACAGGCCCGACAGTGTCGGATCGTCCTCCGACAGCCCGAGCGCTTCGCCGCGCTGGGTCGGGTCGTCGCTCGGCGGCATATCGAGCGCTTCCATCATGAGCGTGCCGCCGTCATCGTCCTCGTCCTCGGCCGGGAACGAAGGGCCCGGAGCGAGACGGGTATCGGGCTCGTCCGACTCGTCGGCGGAGGTGTCGAATGCGGGGGTGTCCTCGAGGCGCATGGTGCCCGTGAACTGGTCCTCGTTCTCGTCGCCGGCTTCGTCCGGCACTTGCGCCGCGAGATCCTCCAGCGCGTGCTCGCCCGATTCCCCGAGGTCGAGGTCGATGCCGAGGTCCTCCAGGTTCAGTTCCGCGGTCTCCTCGATGGGCCGTCTCGCGCCCGGGCCGGGATGCTCCCGGGTATCGCCGAGTGTGGCGACGGGTTCATCCGACTCGCCGACGTCGAAATCGAGCCATTCCCCGGATTCGCTGGTGTCCTGGGGTGCCGCGGTGTCGCCGCCCAGGTCCACGTCCACCGACGGTGCCTCCCCTGCGGCGAACATGGCCTCGCCGGGGGCGATCTGGCGTCCCATGATGGCGATCTTGGCCCAGTCGGCGGCCTGGTCCGCACCGCCCATCTCGCGCACGGCCCGGGCCTGCGCGAGAAACTCGTCGGCATTGCCCCAGACGAAGCAGATGTCGATGAGCTTGCGCCGCAGGTCGTAGCGATCCGGCTCGCGCTCGATCGCCTTCTTCACGATCTCCGCCGCCTGGTCGTACAGCCCATAAGCCATGTGGAAGTCGGCTTCGGCCATGGGATCCGACTGGTCCAGGTTGATACCCGTTTCGCCGGCGATCGTGTCCTCGAACGGATACTGGTAGTCCTCGTCGCCGGCGGTTTCCGGCTCGGGCGCGGGCGCAGGCAGCGGCTCCGGCTCCGGAGGCGGCGCGGCCGGCTTGCTCTCCTCGACCAGGATCGATTCGAGCGTATCGCGTGGTCGCGGTGGCGGCGGGGGCGTGGACGCAGCACCGGCTGCGGCCGCGGCGATCCCGGCGGTGGCCTCCGGCGCGGCTTTTCCGGCGGCCGCATCGAGGGCCGCCCACTTGCCGGTTTCGGCCAGGTCTTCCTCGATGGAGCTCTCACTCTCGTTGCGGCGACGCAGGAACAGCACCACGGCTGCGACGATCAATACGATGGCCAGGACCAGCCATAACCACAGGCTGCCCAGCAACAGCAGCGCACGATCCATCAGCGACGGTGCCGCCACCGGCGGCGTGACGACCGGCGCGACGACGACAGGCGCGGGCTCCGGGGTCGGCTCGACCGCCGGTTCCGGCGCGGGCTCGGCTTCGACCACGGCCTCGCCCGGCGCTTCGGTCGCGTCCGGCTCGACGGCGTCCGGGCGTTCCACGGGGGCCGTGGGCAGCGGCTGCACGGGCACGCCCTCGGACTCGATCTCCGCCAGGCGTGACTGCAGCGCGGCGATCTCCGCGTCCTTCAATTCCATCAGCCGGCGTGTTTCGGCGAGCTCGCCGCGCAGCTGTTCGACGGCTTCGAGCAATTGCGGGGACGGCGCGGCCGCAGCGGATGCCGCGGCAGGCTCGGTGGCCCCGGGGGCGGTGGTCGCCGGCGGCGCGGCCCGATCGGGCGCTTCGGTCGGCGGCGCCAGTTCGAGGCGCCGTGCAGGCGCCGCGGCGGCGCTGCCCTGCCAGGCCTGGTTCTGGGTGCGGACCTCGGCATTCGCTTCGCCGGTGGACACCGACGCGATCTGCGCGCGGCTCGGGACGCGCAGGATGGCGCCGGCGCGCAGCCGGTTGATGTTGCCGCCGAAGGCATTCGGGTTGGCCCGGTACAACGCCACCATCACCTGGTTGGTGGTCAGCGCGCTGTCCGGACGAACGCGCCGGGCGATTTCCCACAGCGTGTCGTTACGCTGCACCGGACCGAACTCCGTGGCGGCGCCCGGGGCCGGCGAGGCAATGGGTCGCGGTGCGGGCACGGGACGCGCCTCGGGCGCCGGACGCTGCGTTTCGGTGGCCGGGGCCGGGGCCGCCGGGGTCTCGACCGCGGCCGGCTCGCGCGCCGGCAGGAACGTCGGCGGATCGAGCAGCACCGTGTACTCGCGCAGGATGCGTCCGCCATTCCAGTTGACCTCCACGAGGAAGGTCAAAAACGGCTCGATGATCGGCTGCGCGGACGTGACGTCGATCACCGCGTTCGCGGGATCGTTGCCCCGGACGCGGAACTCCAGTTCGTCGAAGAAGCCGGGACGATCGAGCCCGTAGCGGCTGAAAGTCTCCCGGGAAGCCAGTTGCACCTCCAGCGATTCGAGGTCCTGGCGAGAGCTGAGACGCAGCGGAATCTCCGCGTCCATGCGCTGGTTCAGGTAGGAATTCAGCCGGATATCGCCCAGTCCGACGGACAAGGCCACGCCAGGCGCGAGAACGAGGGACAGCACCCCGAGAAGAATCAGCTTGCGCGACATTGTCACTCCCTGAAGGCGACCTTGCGGCATACACCGCCAAGACCGGCTTTAGCCATGCACGACCATCATGAGAAAGCACCTCATGACAGCGGCCTAACTATAAGCTCACAAGTAGGTTTTTACAAAAGTTTCAGCGATCTGGACGCTATTCAGCGCGGCACCCTTGCGAATGTTGTCGGAGACGACCCAGAGACTCAAGCCGCGCGGGTGCGAGATATCCTCGCGGATCCGCCCGACCCACACCGCATCCGCGCCCGTCGCCTCGGTGGCCGCCGTGGGATAGCCGCCGGGCACGCGCCTGTCCATGACCTTGACGCCCGGGGCCTCGCGCAGCAGGCGACGGGCCTGGACTGCCGTGACCTTCCGTTCCGTCTCGATGTGGACGGCCTCCGAATGGCCGAAAAATACCGGCACCCGCACCGCGGTGGCGTTCACGCCGATGGTCGGGTCGGCGAAGATTTTCTGCGTCTCCCAGACCATCTTCATCTCTTCCCGCGTGTAGCCGTTGTCCTCGAAGGCATCGATCTGCGGCAATGCGTTGAACGCCAGGGGGCGGGGCGAGAGCATGTCGCCGAGCGGCCGGCCGTTCATCAGGTTGGCCGTCTGGCGGGCCAGTTCCTCGACCATGCGACGGCCCGCGCCCGAGACCGACTGGTAGGTGGCCACGTTGATGCGGGTGATGCGGGCGGCGTCGTGGATGGGCTTCAGCGCCACCACCATCTGGATGGTGGAGCAGTTCGGGTTGGCGATGATGTTGCGCCGGGAGGCCCGCTCGAGCGCCTCCGGGTTCACCTCCGGCACGACGAGCGGCACGTCGTCGTCGTAGCGGAAGTGCGAGGTGTTGTCGATCACCATGGCCCCGGCCGCCGCAGCCCGCGGCGCATGCTCCGCCGAGACCGAGCCGCCCGCCGAGAACAGCGCGAGATCGACGCCGGAAAAATCGAATTCGGCGAGGTCGGTGACGACATGCTTGCGCCCGGCGAAGGTGACCGCCGTACCGGCGGAGCGTTCGCTGGCGAGCAGGTGCAGCTGCCGGATGGGAAATTCGCGTTGCGCGAGGCACTCCAGCATGGCCTCGCCGACCAGGCCCGTTGCGCCCACCACCGCCACGGAATACGACTTTGTCCTGCTCATTGCCTGCCTCGCATGGGCTGACGCCCCTCATCCTGTCCCGTGACCGAGGCGGGCGCCGCATCCGCGACGTCCGCATGTGCCAGTCCTCGCCAGGCGACGACCATCGCCACCGCGGCCAGCAGCGCCGCGCCGCTCCAGGCCCCTGCGGCGCCGACCACCGACCACGCGTAGCCGCTGCCCAGGCTGCCGAGGGCGCCGCCGATGCCGAAACCCACGGCACTGTACAACGCCTGACCCCGGCCTTGCAGCCTTCCCGCGAAGGCGCGATGAAACAGCAACACCACCACCGCGTGGAACAGGCCGAACGCCGCCATGTGCAAGGTCTGCGCGAACACCAGCAGGGGCAGGGACGTCGCCGCCCAGGCCGTCAACAGCCAGCGCAACACCGACACGCCCAGCGCGAACAACAACAGCGGCCGGTAGCCGAAGCGCTCGATCAGCCGCGGAGTATAGATAAACATGACGATCTCGGCAGCCACGCCCCACGCCCACAACAATCCCGTCACGCCCGTGCCGTAACCGAGCTCGTCGAGATAGATGGTGAAGAACACGTAATAGGGCCCGAAGGCCGCCTGCTGCAGCAGGCAGACGAGCAGCAGGGCGATCACCCAGGGGCGGCGCAATGCGGCGCCGAGCCCGCCCGGCGCTGTGGTCGTCGTCGGGGCGGGCGGTGCGGCGGGCACACGCCAGACCGCCACCGCGGTGCCGACCACCAGCAGCAGCAACACGACCGGGACCGCGGCGAGCCGCGCCCCTTCGAAGGCGAAGCCGCCCAGCGTCACGGCGACGATGAACCCCACGGAGCCCCACAGGCGGATCAACCCGTAGCGATGCGGCCGCGTGCCGAGATGGCTCAGGGTGGTCGCCTCGAACTGCGGCAAGAGCCCGCTCCACGGCAGGGCAAAGGCGGCGAGCGCGAAGGCCATCGCGACATAGCCCGAGGCGCCGGCCAGCCACAATGCGCCCGCGGCGGCCAGCGACACGCCGATGCGCAAGGTCAGGTCGCGCCGGCCGGTGGTGTCGGCCGCCCAGCCCCACAGGCCGGGCGCCAGCACGCGCATCGCCATGGGAATCGCCATCAGCTGGCCGATGGCCACGGCGCTGAATCCCTGCTGCTGCAGGTAGAAGGAGAAGAACGGCACGAACACGCCGATCGCGCCGAAGTAGAACAGGTAGAAGGTCGCGAGGCGCGGATGAAGGCCGGTCGGCGCGACGTTCGGCGGCGCGCCGGACGGCTCAGCGGGGGGCATCGGGGATCAGCGGCGCTCCCGGCACGACATCGGCATTCTGGCCCCGATCGCGGAGCAGGTGATCCATCAGCACCAGCGCGAGCATGGCCTCGGCGATCGGCGTGGCGCGCACGCCCACGCAGGGATCGTGGCGTCCCGTCGTGACGACCGTGGCGGCCTCGCCGCGGACATCGACCGTGCGCCCGGGCAACCGCAGGCTGGAAGTCGGTTTCAGCGCCATGCTGACGCGAATCGCCTGGCCCGAGGAGATCCCCCCGAGCGTGCCGCCGGCATGGTTCGACAGGAAACCCTCCGGCGACATCTCGTCGCGATGTGCGGTGCCTTTCTGTTCGACCACGGCGAAGCCGTCGCCGATCTCCACGGCCTTCACCGCGTTGATGCCCATCATGGCGTGCGCGATGTCGGCGTCGAGCTTGTCGAACACCGGCTCGCCGAGCCCGGGGGGCACGCCCGTGGCGATCACGTTGACGCGCGCGCCGATCGAGTCGCCCTCCTTGCGCAGCGCGTCCATGTAGCGTTCCAGCTCCGGCACGCGCGACGGGTCGGGGCAGAAAAACGGGTTGTCATCGACGGTCTCGAGCGCGACCGGCTCGAGCGCGATGGGGCCCAGCTGCGCGAGCCAGCCGCGGATGTCGATGCCGTGGCGCAACGCCAGGTACTTGCGCGCGATCGCCCCGGCCGCGACCCGCATCACCGTCTCCCGGGCACTGGAGCGCCCGCCGCCGCGGTGATCGCGAAACCCGTACTTGCGCGCCCAGGTGTAGTCGGCGTGGCCGGGCCGGAACAGCTCGGCGATCTTCGAGTAGTCCTTCGGCTTGGCGTCCAGGTTCTCGACGACGAGCCCGATCGGCGCCCCGGTGGTCATGCCCTCGTAGACGCCCGACATGATCCGCACCTGGTCGGGCTCGCGCCGCTGGCTCACGTGGCGCGACTTGCCGCTGCGCCGCCGCTCGACATCGCGCTGGATGTCCTCCTCGTCCAGCGGCAGGCCCGGCGGGCACCCGTCGACGATGCAGCCGAGGCCGGGACCGTGGCTCTCGCCGAAGCTCGTCACAGTGAACAATCGACCGATCGTGTTTCCCGACATCAGGGCAGCTCCTCGGCCTTGAGCAGGAACACGCCGCTCCCGCCGCGCGCGAATTCCAGCCAGGTGAACGGCAGCTCCGGCCAGGCCGCCGCCACCGCCGGCGCAGAGTTGCCGACCTCGACGAACAGCAGCCCGCCGGGCTGCAGGTGAGCTCGCGCGCCGGCAATGATCCTCGCCACCACGTCGAGCCCGGCGGTGCCCGAACGCAGGCCCATTTCCGGCTCGTGACCGTATTCCGGCGGCAGCCGGGCCATCTCGGCGTCGCCGACGTACGGGGGGTTGCTCACCACCAGCTCGTAGCGACGCCCTGCCACCGGGGCCCAGAGGTCGCCCGCGAGCAGTTCGACCTGCGCCCCGACGTCGTGACGCGCGACGTTCTGCCGGGCCACCTCCAGCGCCTCGGGGGACAACTCCACGGCATCGACCGCGGCGTCGGGGAACGCCATGGCGCAGCCGATCGCGATGCAGCCGCTGCCGGTGCACAGATCCAGCACGCGGTGGATTTCCAGGCGCTCCGCCCAGGGCGCAAAGCCGGTCTCGATGAGCTCCGCGAAGGGCGAGCGCGGAATCAGCACGCGCGGGTCCACGTGAAACGGGAGGCCGGCGAACCAGGCCTCGCCGGTGAGGTAAGGGGCCGGGATGCGTTCCTCGATGCGCCTTTCGATGAGGGCGAGCACCGCGCCTTTCTCTTCATCGGTCAGGCGGGCGCCGTAGAACTCCGGGGGGAGGTCGTGCCCCAGGTGCAGGGCGTGGCGCACCAGCACGAGCGCCTCGTCCACGGGATCGTCCGTGCCGTGGCCGAAATGCAGCCCGGCGGCGGCGAAGCGGCTGGCGCCCCAGCGCACGAAATCCGTGATGGTGTGCAGGCTGTGCAGCGCCTGTGCGCTCGAACTCACGCGGGTGTCCTTCCTTGCCGGGGCTGCGAAAGCCGACATCATAACCGAGCGGCATTCCGGCGGGTCGATCACGCGCCAGCTGTGAGATAATGGCGGCATGTCACGCAACCACTTCATCGTCGCGGCGGTCGTTCTCGCGATCGTCGCAGCCACCGCCGGCGCCTGGCTCGCGGCGCACCTCGGCGCCCCGGAGATGCCGGTGCATGCCCGCATGCTGAACACGCCGCGGCCCGTGCCCGACCTGCCCGGCCTCGATCACCATGGCGAGCCGCTGCGTATCCAGGACCTCGAGGGACGCTGGACGATCGCCTTTTTCGGCTTCACGCATTGCCCGGACATCTGTCCCGCGACGCTCCAGGTGCTGGCTGGCGCGCGTCGCCTGCTGGACGACCTGCCGGCCGAGGATCGCCCCGAGGTCGTGATGATCTCCGTGGATCCGCAGCGCGACGTGCCCGAGCGCCTGGCCGAATACGTGCCGTTCTTTCACCCGGAATTCCGGGGCCTCACGGTCGCGGACGCGCACCTGCCCGAACTGACCCGGAGCTTCGGCGCGGCTTACGCCTATTCGCCGGCGGGTGACGACAGCTACACGGTGGATCACACGGCCTCCGTGTTCGTGGTCGACCGCCAGGCGAGAGTGGCCGCCGTGTTCCCCACCCCACACACCGCCGAGGGCATCGCCGAAGACATGCGACGGATCCTGAAGCTGGAGGCATCACGATGAGACTGACGGTCCTGTTACTTGCGACGCTGCTCTGGGGTTGCGCGCCCGACGCGCCGGAAACATCGGCGCCCGTCGGCGCGACGCCACCGGAATCAGCCGCGCCCGCCGATGCGACGCCGCCGGAACCAGCTGCAGCCGCCACGGGCAGCCCCGTCATCAGCGACGCCTGGATCCGCCGCGTACCGCCCGCGGCGCACATGACCGCCGGCTACCTGTCGATCAGCAACCCCGGCGCCGAGCCCCTGGTGATCGTGGGCGTCGAGAGCCCCGCCTTCGGTTCCGTCGAGCTGCACGGTACGATCATGACCGACGGGGTCGCCCGCATGCGCGAGCAGGAAGCCGTCACGGTCGCACCGGGCGACACGGTGCGTTTCGAACCCGGCGGCCTGCACCTGATGCTCATGCAGCCGACCGACGGCGTGCCCACCAGCGGCACGGTGCCCATGACCCTGTTGCTGGAGGACGGCGAGCGAATCGAGTTCGACGCCCCCGTCGGCTCACCGGGGGGCTGATGCTCGGTTTCCTGTTCGGCGTACTGCAGCGCCTGCTGCCGCAGCACGCCATGTCGCGCCTGGTGGGGTGGCTCGCGAGGATCGAGCAGCCCGGCGTCAAGGATTTCCTCATCCGCGGCTTCATGCGCATCTACCGCATCGACATGCGCGACGCGGTGGAAACGGATCCCACCGCCTACCCCACGTTCAACGCGTTCTTCACGCGCGCCCTGCTGCCCGGCGCGCGGGAACTGCCGGCCGAGGAGGACGCGCTCGCCTGTCCGGTGGACGGCATCGTCAGCCAGAGCGCCGCCATCGAGAGCGGCCGCATCCTGCAGGCGAAGGGCTTCCGCTACGACCTGCCCCGGCTGCTCGGCGGCGACACGCCCGACGCCTTGCTCGAGGGCAGCTTCGCGACACTCTATCTTGCGCCGTGGCACTACCATCGGATCCACGCGCCGGCCGCCGCGCGCCTCGTCGAGATGCGCTACCTGCCCGGCGCCCTGTTCAGCGTCAACGGCGCCACCGTCGGCGCCGTGCCCCGCCTGTTCGCCCGCAACGAGCGCGTGGCCTGCCTGTTCGAGACCGATTTCGGTCCCATGGCGGTCGTACTCGTCGGCGCGTTGAACGTCGGCTCGATCGAAACGACCTGGGCCGGCCAGGTCGCGCCCGGGCCGGATCGCCAGGCCAGCACCTGGCGCTATCCCGAGGAAGGTCCCGGCAGCGTGCGACTGTCGCGCGGCGAGGAACTGGGACGCTTCAACATGGGCTCGTCCGTCGTCGTCGTGCTGCCGAAAGACGGTCCGCGCATTGCGCCGGAGATCGTGCCGGGCGCGGCGATCCGCATGGGACAACGCTTCGCCGGCTAGCGCTTCGCCGAACAGCCCTTAGCCGGCGAGCGCTTCGCCGGCCAGCGACGCTCAGGCACGCTCGAAGACCTGGGCGAGGCGCTCCAGCCCGGCCAGGTCCGCCGCATCGAAACGGTCCGGCTCGGGGCTGTCGATGTCCAGCACACCCCATGGCACACCCTCGGCGTCGCGCAGGGGCACGACGATCTCCGCGCGCGAAGCCGCGTCGCAGGCGATGTGCCCCGGGAACGCGTTCACGTCCGCCACCCGCTGGCTGGAGTTCTCGGCCACCGCCGTACCGCACACGCCTTTTCCGACCGGAATACGCACGCAGGCGGGCTTGCCCTGGAACGGCCCCAGCACCAGCACGTCGCCCTGCAGGAAATAGAAGCCCGCCCAGTTGATGCGCGGCAACGCGTGGTAGATCAGCGCCGCGATATTCGCGGCGTTGGCGATCCGGTCCGGCTCATCGCTCACGAGCGCGCGGGCCTGGGCCTCGAGCTCCGCGTAGAACGCCGCCTTGTCGGCGTAATCGGGTCCCGTCATCTCATGCATCGATGTGCCTCACAGCAAAAGAACAATCCGCCCGCATCACGCGCGAGCCCACGGAAAAGCCAGGACCTCGTCGATGTGCGAGGCGCCGCACAGGCACATCAGCACCCGGTCGAAACCCACCGCGACCCCGGCACAATCCGGCAGGCCGTGCGCCAGCGCCCCGAGGAATCGCGTGTCCACCGGCGGCGCGTCGAGACCGCGGTCGCGGCGTGCGTGAAGATCCGCCTGGAAGCGTGCCGCCTGTTCCCGCGGGTCGGCCAGCTCATGAAAACCGTTGGCCAGTTCCATGCCACCGAAAAACAGTTCGAAACGGTCCGCGACCGGGGGATCGCCCGGCCGGACGCGGGCGAGCGCGGCCTGGGCCGCGGGGAAGTCCACCAGGAAGGTGGGGCGCGCCGCATCGAAGGCCGGCTCGACCAGCATCGAAAGCGCGAGGTCGAGAGCCGCATCACGATCCGCCGCGAGACTCTCCGGAACCGACACCCTTTTCGCGTCCAGGACAGTCACGATCTCTGCCGCAGAGGCGACGAACGGGTCGAACCCCGCGTGCCGGAGAAAAGCCTCGCGATAGCTCAGCCGCTCCGTCTCGCCCGGCGCAGGGCGCCCGGGCGCGAGCTCGGCGGCAAGAACGCGCAGCAGCTCCTCGACCTCCGTCATCAGTCGCGCCGTGTCCCAATCGAGGCGATACCACTCCAGCAGCGAGAACTCCGGGTTGTGGCGCCGCCCCTGCTCGCCGCCGCGGAACACGCGCGCCAGCTGCCAGATGTCGCCGGCGCCGGCCGCAAGCAATCGCTTCATGGGAAATTCGGGCGAGGTGTGCAACCAGCCGGACAGGGGCCCGCCGGGCGCGTGGACTGCGAGGCTCTCGAGGTGCACGTCGGTGGCGGCGGCGGCCGAGAGCTGCGGTGTTTCCACTTCCAGCAATCCCCGCGCCGCGAAAAACCCCCGCACGGCATGCAACGCCTTCGCGCGCAGCCGCAGCCTCTCGAGCGAGGCCGACGGACGCCAGTCGGAGGAACTACTTGACGCGCGAGACGTAGGCACCGCTGCGGGTATCGACGCGGATCACCTCGCCCTGCTCGATGAACAACGGCACGCGCACCACCGCGCCCGTCTCCAGCTTGGCCGGTTTCTGCCCGCCGGTCGCGGTGTCGCCGCGCACGCCAGGATCGGTCTCGACGATCTTCAGCTCGACGAAATTGGGCGGCGACACGAGCAGGGGCTGGCCGTTCCACAACGTGACCTGGCAGAGATCCTGTTCCTTGAGCCAGTCTTTCGCTTCCTCGACCACCTTGGCGTCGGCGGCGTGCTGCTCGAAGGTGTCCGGCACCATGAAGTGCCAGAACTCGCCGTCGTAGTAGAGATACTGCATGTCGGTGTCGACGACGTCCGCACCCTCGACCGACTCGTTGGACTTGAAGGTCCGCTCGTTCACGCGGCCCGTCTTCAGGTTGCGGATGCGCACCCGGTTGAAGGCCTGGCCCTTGCCCGGCTTGACGAACTCGTTCTCGAGGATGACGCAGGGATCCCCGTCGAGCAGGATCTTCAGGCCGGAACGGAACTCATTGGTACTATAGGTCGCCATTTATTCACCAGCGGATGGGGCGTACGTGGAAAGCCTTGCAGCTAATCCGGCCATGATACCGCCCGACACGGCGGCGCGTCACTTGGAACCGTGGCGCCGGGAACTGGCGGATGCCGTGACCGACCCGGCGGAGCTCCTGCAGCTGCTCGGGCTGGATCCCGGCCTGCTCCCCGCGGCGCGCCAGGCGGCCGGCCGGTTCGGGCTGCGCGTGCCGCGCGCCTACCTGGCGAACATGCGGCCCGGCGACCCGCGCGACCCGCTGCTGATGCAGGTCCTGCCGCTGGCGGCGGAGCTCGAGACGCATCCCGGCTTCGGTCCCGACCCCGTCGGCGACCTGGAGGCGCTGCGGGTCCCCGGCGTGCTGAGCAAGTACGAGGGCCGCGCGCTGCTGATGACCACGGGCGCCTGCGCCGTGAACTGTCGCTACTGCTTCCGCCGGGAATTTCCTTATGGCGAGAGCACGCTGACGCCGGCGCGGCTTCAGGCCGCGATCGCCGCGCTCGCGGCGACGCCCGGGCTCGAGGAGGTTATCCTCTCGGGCGGCGACCCCCTGGTACTGCCCACGGCGCGCCTGCTGCGGATCAGCACGGCGCTCGGCGCATTGCCCGGCATCCGCCGCCTGCGAATTCACACCCGCACGCCGGTCGTCCTGCCGGCACGTGTCGACGGTCCGCTGCTCGACTGGCTCGCGGCACTGCCCTGGCGGGTCGCCATCGTGCTGCATGTGAACCACCCGCGGGAACTGTCCGCGGACGTCCGGGCGGCCTGCGGCGCGCTGGCACGCAGCGGCGCCACCCTGCTGAACCAGTCCGTACTGCTGAAAGGCATCAACGACGACGAGTCCGTCCTCGCGGAGTTGTCCGCCCGGCTCTTCGATGCCGGGGTCCTGCCCTACTACCTGCATCTGCTCGACCGGGTGGCAGGCACCGCACACTTCGACACGGCTGCCGACACGGCCGCGCGCCTGCATGCGGGCCTGCAGGCGCGGTTGCCGGGCTATCTCGTGCCCCACCTTGTGCGCGAAGTCCCGGGCGCGCGATCCAAGTCGCCCGTCGGCGCGGCTGGCGATCCCTTGGACGGGTGCTAGAATGCGTCGCTGGTCGCACCTGCGGTCGAACCTGCCCGGGGCAGCGAGGAACCCTACTTGAGCGAGACGACCGCCGTCCCGGTAATCGTACTCAGCCGGCATGAAGACAATGCCGAGGCCATCAACCGCGTGCTGCGCAACAGCGGGCGCGCGGCGCACGTGCTGCGCCTGGATGACGCCGGCGACCTGGCCGAGCAGCTCGGCGAGGCGAGTTGCGAACTGCTGGTGGTGTTTGCCGACGAGAGCGAGAACCTGCTGATCACGGCGGCCGCCGTGCTGGAGGCCGCCGGCCTGGAGCTGCCCCTGATCAGCTGCCGCGAGACCGTGGACGAAGGCGTCATCGCGGACGACATCGGCTGTGGCGCCCAGGACGCGGCCACGCTCGAGCGCCCCGACCGGCTCGCGGCGATCTTCGATCGCGCGCTGCGCCTGGGGCGCCTGGACCGGGCCCTGCGCGGCGCCATCAGCAGCGCATCCACCTACCGCGAGCAACTGCGGCGCGTCGTGGCGGGGACCGCCGACGCCATCGCCCATGTCGGCGAAGGCATCGTGCTGGACGCCAACCGCGCCTGGACGCAGCAGTTCGGTTTCGAGGACGAGTCGGAGCTTCCCGGCCTCACCTTCATGGACCTGTTCGCACCCGACGACCAGCCCGCGATCAAGGGTGCGCTCGTCGCCTGCGCGCAGGGGCGCTGGCCGCCGCAGGGCATCAAGGCCACGGGCATCACGCGACACGACAAGCCGATGGCGCTGCTGCTCGAGATGGAGCCGGCGAGCTTCGACGAGGAACCGTGCGTGCGCGTGCGCATCCCGGCGCGCCCGGAAGAAGACGATGAGGCGATCGAAGAACGCCTGGGTGCGGCGCTGCGTCTCGATCCCGGCACCGGGCTCTACGGCCGCCTGCACCTGCTGAAGTGCCTCGAGGAGCGGCTCGCGGGAGATCCGCCGGCGGGCGTGCAGGCGCTCGTGCTGCTCAGGCTCGACGGGTTCCATGAAGTGCAGCGCCAGGTCGGCACGCGCGGGCTGGACATCGTCCTCGCCGGGCTCGCCGACCTGTTGCGCGATTCCGCGAAATCGCGCGACCTCTACGGGCGCCTCGGACACGCCGAGTTCGGCGCCCTCGTGGCGCGCGGCACGCGGCGCGACCTCAAGGCCTGGGCCACGAGCATCATCGCCAAGGTCAGCCGCACCCTGTTCGAGGCCGGCGGCAAGTCGATCTCACTCTCGGTGAGTGCGGGCATCGCCGTGGCGGACCGGCGCGGGCTCGATCTCGACGTGCTGCATGCCGAGGCGGAAGACGCGCTGCAGAAAGCCACCGAGCTCGGCATGGCGCAGGTCGGCATGAGCAGCCACGAGGAAGACTCGACGCGCATGGAGGAGCTCGACCAGCTGTGGGTCAAGCGCATCAAGAAGGCGCTGCTCGAGAACCGTTTCCGCCTCGCCAAGCAGCCGATCGCCAGCCTCACCGGCGAGGAGCGGGACCTGCACGACCTGCTGGTGCGCATGATCGACGAACAGGGCGACGAAGTCCTGCCCGCGCAGTTCGTGCAGGCGGCCGAGCGCAACCGCCTGATCAAGAACATTGACCGCTGGGTGATCGGCGCGGCGTTCGCCTATTGCGCCTCGCGGCCGCAGTCCACCGTCTTCGTCCGCCTGTCGAAGGACACCATGCTCGACGGCATGCTGCCCGCGTGGCTGGAGACGCGCCGCAAGAACGCCCGGCTGCCCGAAGGCGTGATCGTGTTCCAGGTGGCCGAGGACGTGGCGGCCAGCCACCTGCGCCAGACGCACGAGATGGCGGCACGGCTGCGCAAAATCGGCTTCGGCTTTTCGCTGGAGGGCTTCACCGGCGGCCCCGTGTCCACGCAATTGCTGGCGCACCTGCCGATGGACTATCTCAAGATCGACGGCTCGCTCATGCAGGGCCTGGCCGGCGACGAGGCGATGCAGGACCGCGTGAAGACCATAGTGCGGGATGCGAAGGCCCGCGAGATCGTCACCATTGCGGAGCGCGTCGAGGATGCCAATACCATGGCCGTGCTCTGGCAGATCGGCGTGCAGTACATCCAGGGCTACCAGATCCGGGAGCCGGAGGTCGTGCTCGCGGAGGACTAGCGCTCCTCTACCGCGAGGTCGTCCACCTTGCGCCAGCCGCGCGGCAACAGCGCGCCGCGGCGCGAACGCTCACCGAGATAGGCCTCGAGGTCGCGCGCTTTCAGCGTCATGGTGCGCTGGCCGCAGGAGACGCGCAGCGCCGCCCCCGCCGGCACGACTACGGCCGCCACCATCGATTCCTCGCCCGCGGCGAACTTTTTCGCGTCGATGCCGAGCAGCTTGTTGCCCCGGCCACGCGCCAGCTCCGGAAGGTCACCGATCGGGAAACACAGCAACCGACCGGCGTCGCTCGCGACCGCCACCAGGGCGTCGGGATCGGCCGGCGCGGGGACGGGACGCAGCACCCGCGCCCGGTTCCCGGCCTTGAGCACGTGCTTGCCGCTGCGATTGCGCGAGGCGAGATCCGCGAGCCGCGCGGCGAAACCGTAGCCGTCGGATGCGGTGAGCAGCCAGCGGTCCTCCGGCGCGCCGATCAGGACGCCGGCGAACGTCGCGCCGTCGGGCGGATTGAGGCGCCCGGAGAGCGGTTCGCCCTGGCCGCGCGCCGACGGCAGGCCGTGGGCCGGCAGGCTGTAGACCCGCCCGGTGCTGTCGAGGAACATCGCCAGCTGGTTGCTGCGGCCCTGGGCCGCCGCCAGGAAGGCGTCCCCGGAACGATAATTGAGCGCCAACGGATCGACCTCGTGGCCCTTGGCGGCCCGCACCCAGCCGCGCTCGGACAACACCACGGTCACCGGCTCGGAAGGGAGCAGCGCACTCTCGTCCAGCGCCTGGGCCGCCGCGCGTTCCACGATCAGGGTGCGGCGGTCATCGCCGTGACGTTCGGCGTCGGCCGCGAGTTCCTCGCGCACCAGGCGCTTCAGGCGCGCCTTGCTGCCGAGGATTTTCTGCAGGCCTTCGCGCTCGACGGCGAGGCTGTCCTGCTCGCCGCGGATCTTCATCTCCTCGAGCTTCGCGAGATGCCGCAGCTTGAGTTCGAGGATCGCTTCGGCCTGGGTCTCGGACAGGCCGAAAGCCGCGATCAACGCCGGCTTCGGCTCGTCCTCGTTGCGAATGATGCGGATCACTTCGTCGAGGTTGAGATACGCGATGAGCAGCCCGTCGAGCACGTGCAGCCGGGCCTCGACTTTCTCCAGCCGGTGGCTGAGGCGGCGGGTCACGGTGTGCAGGCGGAACTCCAGCCACTCGACCAGCAGCCCGCGCAGGTCCATGACGCGGGGGCGGCCGTCGAGGCCGATGATGTTCATGTTCACCCGCACGGTGCGCTCGAGCTCCGTGGTGGCGAACAGGTGCGCCATCAGCGCCTCGCAATCGACGCGGTTCGAGCGCGGCGCGATGACCAGCCGGATGGGGTTCTCGTGGTCGGACTCGTCGCGCAGGTCCTCGACCATCGGCAGCTTCTTCGCGCGCATCTGCGCCGCGATCTGCTCCAGCACCTTGCTGCCCGAGACCTGCCAGGGCAGCGCGTGGACGACGATCTCGCCGTCCTCCCGCTCCCACCGCGCGCGCAGGCGCAGGGTGCCGTTGCCCGTGGCGTAGATCGAACGAATGTCGGCCGGCGGCGAGACCAGCTCGGCGCCGCCGGGAAAATCCGGGCCCTGCACGTGCTCGAGCAACTCGTCGAGGCCGGCGGCCGGGTTCTCGAGGAGGTGGATGCAGGCGGCCGTCACCTCGCGCAGGTTGTGCGGCGGGATGTCCGTGGACATGCCCACCGCGATGCCCGAGGCGCCGTTCAGCAGCAGGTTGGGGAGGCGCGCCGGCAGGCGCACGGGCTCGCTGAGCGTGCCGTCGAAGTTGGGCTGCCAGTCGGCCGTGCCCTGTCCGAGCTCGGCCAGCAGCGTCGCCGCGTAAGCCGTGAGGCGCGCCTCGGTGTAGCGCATCGCAGCGAAAGACTTCGGATCGTCCGGCGCGCCCCAGTTGCCCTGCCCGTCGACGATCGGATAACGGTAGCTGAAGGACTGCGCCATCAGCACCATGGCCTCGTAACACGCCGAGTCGCCGTGCGGGTGGAACTTGCCGATGACGTCGCCGACCGTGCGGGCCGATTTCTTCGGTTTCTGCCCGGAGGACAGGCCGAGCTCGCTCATCGCGTAGACGATGCGCCGCTGCACCGGCTTCAGCCCGTCGGAGATGTGCGGCAGGGCGCGGTCGAGAATCACGTACATCGAGTAATCGAGGTAGGCCTTCTCGGTGAACTCGCGCAACGGGAGGCGTTCGACGCCCTCGAAATCGAGCTTCATCTCCTTCACCGCGCCCTGCTCCCTGCCGAACTCACGGCGTGACCTCGGCCAGGTTGCCCTTGGCCTGCAGCCACTCGCGGCGATCGCCGGCGCGTTTCTTGGCCAGCAGCATGTCCATCAACTCGTGCGTCTCGTCCCCCTCGCTGCGGGTCAGCTGCACCAGGCGGCGCGTCTCCGGCGCCATGGTGGTCTCGCGCAGCTGCAGCGCGCTCATCTCGCCGAGGCCCTTGAAGCGCGTCACGGTGACCTTGCCCTTGAGATTGTCCGCCTCGATCCGGTGCAACACGCCGCGACGTTCGGCGTCGTCCAGCGCGTAGAACACCTGCTTGCCGATATCGATGCGGAACAACGGCGGCATGGCGACGTAGACGTGGCCTGCGTCCACCAGCGCGGGAAAATGGCGCACGAACAGCGCACACAAGAGGGTGGCGATATGCAGCCCGTCGGAATCCGCGTCGGCGAGGATGCAGATGCGGTTGTAGCGCAGCCCCCGCAGGTCGCCGGAGCCCGGATCGACGCCGAGCGCGACGCTGATGTCGTGGACTTCCTGCGAGCCGAGCACTTCGGCGGAATCGACTTCCCACGTGTTGAGGATCTTGCCGCGCAACGGCATGACGGCCTGGAATTCCCGATCGCGGGCCTGCTTGGCGGAGCCGCCCGCGGAATCGCCCTCGACGAGGAACAGCTCGGAACGCTCCGAGTCCTGCGCGCTGCAATCGGCGAGCTTGCCGGGCAGGGCCGGGCCGCTGACGACGCGCTTGCGCACCACCTTTTTGCTGGCCTTGAGCCGCGCGCTGGCATTGGCGATCGCCAGCTGGGCGATGCTCTCGCCGGCCTCCGGGTGCTGGTTCAGCCAGATGGCGAGGGCGTCCTTGACGGTGCCGGAAACGAAGGCGGCGCACTCGCGCGAGCTGAGCCGCTCCTTGGTCTGGCCGGAGAACTGCGGGTCCTCGAGCTTGACCGACAACACGTAGGCCACCTGCGCCCAGACGTCGTCCGGTGCGAGGCGCACCCCGCGAGGCAGCAGGTTGCGAAACTCGCAGAACTCCCGCAGCGCATCCGTCAGCCCCGCGCGAAAGCCGTTCACGTGGGTGCCGCCCTGCACGGTGGGAATGAGGTTGACGTAGCTCTCGGCGACCGGCTCTCCGTCTTCGGGCAGCCACGCGAGGGCCCAGTCGGCCGATTCCGTGCCGCCCTGCACGCTGCCGGTGAACGGCGTGGCGGGGATGGCCGCGAGCCCCTGCAGGGCCTCCGCGAGGTAGTCCCCGAGCCCGCCCTCGTAATGCCAGGTCTCCGTCTCCTGGCTCGCCTCCTGGTGCAACGTGACCTGCAGGCCCGGGCACAACACGGCCTTGGCGCGTAACAGGTGTCGCAGGCGCGGCACGGAGAATTTCGGCGAGTCGAAATACTTCTCGTCGGGCCAGAAGCGGATGGTGGTGCCGGTATTGTTCCTGCCGACGGTGCCGACGACCTCGAGTTCGCCGCTCTTGTCGCCGCCGCGGAAGCTCATGTTGTGTTCTTTACCGCCGCGCCGGATCCACACCTCGAGGTTGCGCGACAGCGCGTTGACGACGGACACGCCGACACCGTGCAGTCCGCCCGAGTAGCGATAGTTCTTGTTGGAAAACTTGCCGCCCGCGTGGAGCCGCGTGAGGATCAGTTCGACGCCGGGGATTTTTTCCTGCGGGTGGATGTCCACCGGCATCCCGCGGCCGTCGTCCTCGACCTGCAGTGAGCCGTCGCGAAACAGCGTCACGACGATCCGCTTGCAATGCCCGGAGATGGCCTCGTCCACGCTGTTGTCCACCACCTCCTGGGCAAGGTGGTTGGGCCGCGACGTGTCCGTGTACATCCCCGGCCTGCGCCGGACCGGATCAAGCCCGCTGAGGACCTCGATCGAGGAGGCGTTGTAATCCTGGCTCATGGGTTTCCTGCAATCCCGGGCAGGTGCGCCCGGGCCGCCGGAATTCTAACAGTTCGACGCCCCGCGGGTGCGGTTCGACGCCGCGCGCCGGCGCCGACCCGCGACGCAGGCGCGCTGCACGTCCGGGCTTCGCTCAGGCCAGGTCGTTGACCAGGGAGGCGCGCACCGCGTCGGGCACGCTGACGACGACCTTGAGGTTCTCGTGGTCCGCGCCCATGGCGAGCCCCGCGCCGCCCTTGAGCGCCATGACCATGTCCGGATCGAGCTCGAAGCGCATGAAATGCACCGAGGAGGTCTTCTCTTCGGTATCGCGCTCCAGGTCCTCGTCGGCGATCGCGTAGACCTTGTCGTGCCCGTCGACCTGCACCCAGACCTTGTCTTCGACGCCGATCAGCTGGGCGAGCGCGACCTTGCGTTCCGCGACGTCCGGATACTCGAGCATGAAGGTCGCTTTCCAGTTGCTGCCGTCGGGGATGAGCGGGTTGTAGGCGGACAGCTCTTCCTCGATGCCCTCGGCCTCGAAAATCCGCTCGATGCGCAGCATTTCCTGCACCTGGTACTGGATCGTCAGGTCGTCCTCGAAATAGAGCGTGGCATTGGGGCCGAGTTCCACCTGGCGATTCTTCTTGTGGCCGAGCACCTTGGCCCGGAACGCGGGACGCTCACGCGCGTACTGCTCGAGGCTCATCAGGTCGCTTGCGTTCAAATGACTCATCGGTCTTTCTCCGTAATGCTTCTGGCGGTCGTGCGCAGCCCGGTTCAGAGGCCGTAGGCGATGCGCAGCAGGGTGATGGGGTGCTTCGCCGTGGTGCCGTTGTCCAGGCCGTGCGCGATCTGCTGCCCGGCCATCGGGCAGTCGCTGACCAGGTGATCGGGTTCGGCGCTCTTGACCTTGTTGACCACGGGACGCGCGATCTTGACGGAGTTCTCGTGGAACTCCTTCTTCACCGCATAAGTGCCGTCATGTCCCGAGCAACGCTCGATGGCCTCGATCTTCGTGTCCTGCACGAGCGCCAGGATGTCGCGCGTCTTCAGGCCGATATTCTGCACCCGGAGGTGGCAGGGGACCTGGTAACTGACCTTGCCCAGCGACTTGGCGAAATCCGTGCGCAGCTTGCCGGCCTTGTGGCGCAACGACAGGTACTCGAAGGGATCGAATATCGCCGCGGCGACTTTCTTCACGTCCTCCCGGTCGGGAAACAGCAGCGGCAGCTCCTGCTTGAACATCAGCACGCAGGACGGCACCGCGGCGACCAGGTCCCAGCCCTCGTCCACCGCGCGCGCGAGCACGGGAATGTTCGCCTCCATGGCGCGCTCGACGGCCTCGAAATCGCCGAGTTCCATCTTCGGCATGCCGCAGCACTGTTCCTTGTCCACGAGGCGGACCGGGATGCCGTTGTACTCGAACACCTTGGCGAGATCCTCGCCGATCTCCGGACTGTTGCGGTTGCCGTAGCACGTGGCGAACAGGGCCACGCGGCCGCGCGTGCCCTCCGTCGGCGTCCCGACGGCGTCGGCGGGCCGGCCCTGCAGGCGGCTGCGCATGCTCTTCGAGTGGTACTTCGGCAAGGGCGCGTCGCGATGCACGCCGAGGACACTCTCCAGGAGCTTGCGGCCACCGGACGATGCATTGACCGCGTTGACCACCTCGGAGACCACCGGAATGCCTGCGAGGCGTCCGACGGCATCGGTCGAGGTGAGGATGCGATCCCTGCGGCTGGCGCCTTCCTTGCGGAAGCGCACGGCCTTGCCACGCAGCATCAGGTGCGGGAAATCGACGTTCCAGGGATGCGGCGGCACGTAGGGACACTTCGACATGTAACACATGTCGCAGAGATAGCAGTGGTCCACCACCTTCCAGTAGACCTCCCGCGCCACCCCGTCCACTTCCCCCGTGTCCGATTCGTCCACGGCATCGAAGAGCGTCGGGAAGGAGTTGCACAGGTTGAAGCAGCGCCGGCATCCGTGACAGATGTCGAACACGCGCTCCATTTCCTTGAACATGTTCTCCTCGTCCCAGAACTCCGGGGACTTCCAGTCGATCGGATGGCGGGTCGGGGCCTCGAGACTGCCTTCGCGACGGTGATTATCGACGGACATCGGAAAACTCCTTGGGGGTCCGGTCTGTGCCGGCTACGGGCGCGCCCGCCGGCGGCATGCCCGAAGGTCACGCCCGTGCCGGCCGGCAGGCCGCTCCTGGTGGAAAACGGAATGCGCCGCCGGCCGGGCCGGCGGCGCCCCGTCGTTACGATCGATCAGGCGTCGAGGTTGTCCAGCGCCTTCTGGAACCGGTTGGCATGGCTGCGCTCGGCCTTCGCCAGCGTCTCGAACCAGTCCGCGATTTCGTCGAAGCCCTCGTCGCGGGCCGTCTTGGCCATGCCCGGGTACATGTCGGTGTACTCGTGGGTCTCGCCCGCGATCGCGGCCTTCAGGTTGTCGGACGTGCCGCCGATCGGCAGGCCGGTGGCCGGATCGCCGACCGCTTCGAGGTACTCCAGGTGCCCGTGGGCATGGCCGGTTTCGCCTTCGGCCGTGGACCGGAACACGGTCGCGACATCGTTGTAACCCTCGACGTCGGCCTTGGACGCGAAGTACAGGTAACGGCGGTTGGCCTGCGATTCGCCCGCGAAAGCCTCCTTGAGGTTGTTCTCGGTGTTGCTGCCCTTGAGATTAGACATGGATCGTATCCTCCTGAATGGGTTTCTTGCCTGGCGCGCGGCCTGGATCAAGCTTGCGCGACCGCAAATGCGATCTGGACTCAATTTAGACTTAGTCTAAATCACCGTCGGAAGGTTACGGCGGCGCCCTGCGCCTGTCAACAATTGCAGGGTCGCCGCATGCGCGAGAACTGCGCTACGGATTGATTCCGCGAAGGCCGCGCCGGTATCGTAGCGACCATCAACCCAGACCCAGCGTGTCCCGATGCCCAAAGGAAAATCCGCAGCGCCTGCCGTTCCGGAAGAGGTGGAACCGGAAGAGGTGGAAACACTCGATTTCGAGCAGGCGCTGGCCGCGCTGGAGCAGCTCGTGGGCGAGCTGGAAGGCGGCGACCAACCCCTGGAGGCGTCGCTCGCCGCCTTCGAGCGCGGCGTGGCCCTGACGCGCCGCTGCCAGTCGGCGCTGCGGGCCGCGGAACAGAAAGTGGAAATCCTCTCCCGCAATACCGTCGACGGGGAACTGCAGCCGTTCGAGCCCGAACAGTGAAGCCCGAGGAACGGCTCGCCGCCTCCGGCGTCCGCGTGGAACGCTGCCTCGAGCGCTGGCTCCCCGTGGCCTCCGCCGAGCCGCGTCGCCTCCACGAGGCGATGCGCTACGCGGTGCTCGGCGGCGGCAAGCGCGTGCGCCCCGCGCTGGTCTACTTCACCGGCGCCGCGCTCGGGCTGCCGGAAACGCGACTCGATGGACCGGCAGCCGCGGTGGAACTGATCCATGCCTACTCGCTGGTCCACGACGACCTGCCGGCGATGGACGACGACGACCTCCGGCGCGGCCGCCCCACCTGTCACCGCGCCTACGACGAAGCCACGGCGATCCTCGTCGGCGATGCGCTGCAGGTCCTCGCGCTGGAAATCCTCGCCGTCGATCCGGAAATGGTGCGAAATCCCGCGCAACGGCTCGAGATCATCCGCCTCCTGGCGCGCGCCTCGGGCACCGCGGGCATGGCCGGCGGACAGGCCGTGGACCTCGAGGCGGCCGGACAGACATTGCCGATCGCCGCGCTGGAACGGATGCACCGGCTGAAGACCGGCGCGCTGATCCACGCCAGCGTGATGATGGCGGCCGCCAGCGCCGACGGGCTCGACGCGTCGTTCACCGCCGCACTCGACACCTACGGCGCCGCCATCGGCCTCGCCTTCCAGATCCAGGACGATATTCTCGACGTGGAGGGCGACGCGGACGTGCTCGGCAAGCGCACCCAGGCCGACGCGGCACGCGCCAAGCCGAACTACCCGAGCATCGTCGGACTGCCGGAGGCGAAGGCGCGGCTGCGGGAACTGCACGACGAGGCGCTGGAGGCGCTGGCGGTCTTCGGTGCCGAAGCCGAAGCCCTGCGCTGGCTGTCGGGCTGGCTGACCGAACGTCGCCATTGACGCCCGGTCGCGCCCCTCGCCGGCCGACGTGTGGATACGCCGTGCGGCGCGCCTTGGACAGGACCCGGCATCTGGCGGATAATCAGGTGCTTCGACCTCGCGCCGGCCGACAGAACGTGAAGTGAATATGGGTCTCGAAGAGAGATTTCCCCTGCTGTCGCAAATCCAGGGCCCGGCCGACCTCAGGGCGTTGCCGGAAGACGCGCTCGGGCCGGTCACGGAAGAGCTGCGCGCCTACCTCGTCGAGACCATGGCCAGGACGGGCGGCCATTTTGCGGCCAACCTCGGCACCGTCGAACTCGCCACCGTGCTGCATTTCGTGTTCGACACGCCGGAAGACCGGCTCGTCTGGGACGTCGGCCACCAGGCCTACCCGCACAAGATCCTGACCGGACGCCGGGACCGCCTTGCGAGCATCCGCCAGCTGGGCGGCCTCGCGCCTTTCCCGACGCGCTTCGAGAGCCCTTACGACACCTTCGGGGTCGGCCACTCCAGCACTTCGGTCAGCGCCGCCCTGGGCATGGCCATCGCCGCCAAGCAACGGGGCGAGCGGCGCCGCGTCGTGGCGATCATCGGCGACGGCGCGCTGACGGCCGGGCAGGCCTACGAGGCCCTGTGCCATGCGGGCAGCCTGGATGTCGACCTGCTGGTGATCCTCAACGACAACGACATGTCGATCTCCGAGAACGTCGGCGCGATGTCCCATTACCTCGCGCGCGTCCTGTCCGGCAAGCTCTATTCGCAGATCCGCGAGGGCAGCAAGAAGCTCATCAGGCGCATGCCCACGGTGTGGGAACTCGCCCGGCGCTCCGAGGAACACGTCAAGGGCATGGTGTTGCCCGGCACGCTGTTCGAGGAGCTGGGCATGAACTACATCGGCCCGGTGGACGGACACGACGTCGACGTGCTCCTGAAGACCCTGCGCAACGTGCGCGATCTGCCCGGACCGCAGTTCCTGCACGTCGTGACCCGCAAGGGCAAGGGCTATGCGCCGGCCGAAGCCGACCCGATCGCCTGGCACGGCCCCGGCCCCTTCGACCCGGAGCGCGGGGTCATCCACAAGGCGCCGTCCAAGGGGAAAACCTATTCGGCGATCTTCGGCGACTGGCTGTGCGACATGGCGGAGGCGGACGAACGGGTCGTCGGCATCACCCCGGCGATGCGCGAAGGCTCGGGCATGGTCGAGTACTCGCGGCGTTTCCCGGAGCGCTATTTCGACGTCGGCATCTGCGAACAGCACGCCGTGACGCTCGGTGCAGGGCTCGCCTGCGAGGGCGTGCGCCCGGTGGTCGCCATTTATTCCAGCTTCCTGCAGCGGGCCTACGACCAGCTGATCCACGACGTCGCGCTGCAGAACCTGCCGGTGGTGTTCGCGCTCGACCGCGGCGGCCTCGTCGGCAACGACGGCCCCACGCATCACGGCGCCTACGATCTTTCGTTCCTGCGCTGCATTCCCAACATGGTGGTGATGGCGCCGGCCGACGAAAACGAGTGCCGGCAGATGTTGTACACCGGGATCACCCTGGACGGCCCAAGCGCCGTGCGCTACCCGCGGGGCCACGGCCCGGGCGCGCCCATCGAGACGGCCATGCGCGCGCTGCCGCTGGGCAAGGCCGAGCTGCGTCGTCGTGGACGCCGCCTGGCATTTCTCGCCTTCGGCGCCATGGTGCCCGTGGCGGAACAGGTGGCCGAAGAGCTCGACGCTACCGTCGTGAACATGCGCTTCGTCAAGCCCCTCGACGAGGAAATGGTGCTGGCGATGGCGGACAGCCACGACGCGCTGGTCACCCTCGAGGACAATGCCGTCATGGGCGGAGCGGGCAGTGCCGTGGGCGAGTGCCTGGCCGCGCACCGCAGCGTCGTCCCCGTCCTCAATATCGGGATCGGCGATCACTTCATCGAGCACGGCTCGCGTGATGAGTGCCTCGTCGCCGCGGGCCTGGACGCGGCGTCGATACTCGAAAAAGTACGCGCCTGGCGCCGGCGCCCGGAACTTCGGACCGTCGGGGAAGCCTGAAACTCCGACACCATTGAATCCTGCGCGCGGGCTGCGCCGAAATGAGGGGTCAGCCGCCCGTCACGAGACACGTCACCGGGGGCACGCGAGCCCGGTCAAGCCGGGCATGAGCTTGGACAGAATGCCCAACCGGGGAAGCGAATATGAAAGATATCAGTGAGGCCGGAACCATCAGCATCGATCCGATAGCGGACGTCCAGGGGAGCGCCGACCTGCGCCAGATTCCCATCAACAAGGTGGGCATCAAGGACATATATCACCCGGTACGCATCCAGGAACGGGCCGGTGGCGAGCAGCACACCGTGGCCAACTTCAACATGTACGTGGACCTGCCGCACAATTTCAAGGGCACCCACATGTCCCGCTTCGTGGAGATCCTCAACAACCACGAACGCGAGATCTCGGTGAAGTCCTTCCGCGATATCATGACCGAACTCACGGAGCGGCTTGACGCCGAGTCCGGCCACATCGAGATGACCTTCCCGTACTTCGTCAACAAGGCCGCCCCGGTCTCCGGCGTGCAGAGCCTGCTGGACTACAAGGCGAGCCTGATCGGCGAACGCAGGGGCAACGAGAGCATCATCTGGGCCAAGGTCGTCGTGCCGGTCACCAGCCTGTGCCCGTGCTCGAAGAAGATCTCCGACTACGGCGCCCACAACCAGCGTTCCCACGTGACGATCGCGGTCAAGGTGGACGGCTTCGTGTGGCTCGAGGAACTGATCGAACTGGCCGAGCAGGAGGCTTCCTGCGAGCTGTTCGGCATTCTCAAGCGGCCCGACGAAAAGTGGGTCACCGAGCGCGCCTACGACAATCCCAAGTTCGTCGAGGACCTCGTGCGCGACATCGCCGTGCGCCTGAACGCCGACGACCGCATTCGCGCCTACACGGTGGAGTCGGAGAACTTCGAGTCCATCCACAACCACTCGGCCTACGCCATGATCTCGCGCGACAAGGACGTGGACGGCCCGCTGCCGCGCTAGGCGCGAATTCTGCCCAAGCCTCCAACCGCAGGCTCCGCACGGAACTCGGAGCGCCGGCCCCCGTAAAGCCGCGCTCAGCCCGCCTTGCGCGGGCGGGGGCTCAGCCACATGTGGATATCCGCGTCGGCGACCGTCTCGCCCGCCTCGTCCTCGAGCGTCACGTGGATGGTCGCGGCATAGGGTTCCGTCGCCGTCACCAGCGGCGTCGCGGGCTTAGCCACCGCCGTGATCCGCCCTGTCGCCTTGCGCAGGTAACGGACCGTCATGTCCTGCGGGATCCAGCGCATGTCGCGCGGGATGCTGACATCGGTCACGAGCCCGGCGCACAACTCCGCCAGATTGCACAGCGCGATCGCGTGTACCGTGCCGATGTGATTCTGCACCCGCCGCCGCTGCCTGAGCCAGGCCTCGCAATGCCCCGGCTCCAGGCGCACGAGCCGCGGCGCGATCGAAGCGAAATACGGCGCCTTCAGGCAGACGATCCGCGTGAACGCCCACCGCCCGAGCCCGCTGCCCCCGAGCCGCCGCCAGAGACGCATCGCCTGCACTTCGCTCGCCATGTCGCTGCCCCTTCGGCCGCCCGGATCGATGCGGAATCATGCCCGAGAATCGCGCCGGGCGTCACTCGACCGCAAGCGCCACGGCTGCTGATCCACGGCGAGGCCATCGGCTGCTGATCGACCGCGGGCGCACAACGGCCGGAAGCCGACCGCAGGCTCAGCTGGTACTGATCGACCGCGGGCGCGCGGCGCCATAGGCCGGCCTGCGCTCAAACAAGGAAAAACTCGCTCGGCCGGCCTATGACACCCCCCACCCGCTGCCCGGATAACGAGAGGAACGCCGTCGGCCACCCGCCCTCGCAACGCTACCGGTCGAAGCGCCGCCCACCACTTGCACCGCAGCGGGCCGGCGACGCGTGAAGGCCGCCCGGGGAGCTAAAGATTTCGCCGAGCCCGGCGGCCTTCGCGTGGCGCCGGACCGCGGTCCACCAGCGAACCGCCGGACCGCGGTCGAACAGCTGCACCGCAGCGGGCCGGTGACGCGTGAGGGCCACCGGGCGAGCTAAAGACTTCGCCGAGCCCGGGGGCCCTCATGCGGTGCCGGATCGCGGTCGAACGGCTAACCGGCGCCGGACCGCGGTCGATCAGCCGAGCCGCAGCGGGCCGGCGACGCGTGAGGGCCGCCGGGGGAGCTAAAGATTTCGCCGAGCCCGGCGGCCCTCATGCGGTGCCGGACCGCGGTCGACCGGTCGGGCGGGGTCAGGCGTTCGGGTGCCCATGCCCCTGCAACCGCTGGATCAACGTCTGCAGGAACATCCGGTTGAAGCGCAGCTGGCACGCCGCGGAGAGCGTCTCCAGCAGGGTCGAACTCACCTGCAGCAACGTGACCGGCTCGAGCGCCCGGATGGTCGCCTGGCGACGTGCATTGGGCACCACGCTGCTCTCGCCGAAACAGTCGCCCGGAGAGAGCTGTCCCAGCTGCTTGCCGTCCACTTCGACGGCCACGTCGCCGCGCACGATGATGTAGAAACGATCGTCCATCTCGCCCTGGCGCACGATGTCCTGCAGGGGGGCATACTCGCGCCACTCCGCGGCCTTGAGCAGCTCGCGGATCTCGGTGTGCGAGAAGTCGTGGAAAAAGCGCAGCCCGCGCAGGATCGCGACACGCTCGCGTTCATCGAGGGCATCGCGCGTATTGCGCAGCGTCTGGTGGATGCGGGTCAGCGCCGCCGCGAACTCCAGGCCGTTGCTGTAGCGGTCCTCCGGCTTCTTGCGCATCGCGCGCCACACGACCTCTTCCAGCTCCTCGGGCACCTCGGGACGCAGCTTGTGGATCGGGTGCGGCGTGGCGAAGACGATCTGGTGCAGCAGCTTGGCCAGGTTGGAGGCCTTGAACGGGCGGCGGCCGGTGAGGAGTTCGTAGGCCACCGCACCGAGCGCGTAGAGATCCGAGCGCGGCCCGATCTCTTCGGCCTTGATCTGCTCCGGCGACATGTAGCTCGGCGAGCCGGCGACCCCGCGAATGACGGAGACCTCGGTATCGACGCACACGGCGATGCCGAAATCGATCACGCGCACTTCGTTGGCCATGGTCAGCATGATGTTGCTGGGCTTGATGTCGCGATGCACGACACCGCGGGTGTGGGCGTAGTGCATCGCCCGCACGGTGTTGAAGATGACCCGGACGACTTCCTCGATCGGCAGCAGGTTGTCGGGCCGGCAATAGGCGGACAGCGTCCGCGCGCCGTGCACGTGCTCCATCACGACGTAGTAGCGGCCGTCCTCCTCGCCTGCGTCGTAGATGGGGAGAATGTTCGGGTGCTGGAGGCGGCCGACCATCTGCGCCTCGTTGAAGAACATCTTGCGCGCGACCTGCAGCTCCGCCTCGTCTTCGCCGCTGGGCTCCTTGTAGAGCTTGATGGCGACGTCCCGCCCGTAGAAGGGGTCGTGCGACAGGTACACCGTTCCGGAGCTGCCCCGTCCGACTTCGCGGATGATGCTGTATTTGCCGATCTTCGAGGGCATTTTTCCACGGCCTGCGGGCGCGGCGGCAAGATCGTTTTCTTCAGCGCTCATTGAATCCCCAAGACGAACATGATCGCGAGCAGCACCAGTGCGCCCCAGACCGCCGCCATGATGTCGTCCACCATAATGCCGAAGCCGCCCTTCAAGCCGTGATCCAGTTGGCGAATCGGCCACGGCTTGGCGATATCGAAATAGCGGAAAACCACGAAGCCCGCGAGCGCCCAGGGCCAGCCGGCCGGCACCACGAGCATCAGCGCCAGGTAGCCGACGATCTCGTCCCAGACGATCCCGGGATGATCGTGAACCCCCAGGCGGCGGGCACTCTCGCCGCACAGCCAGATGCCGATGAGAAACATCAGCACGACGATCCCGATCCGGATTTCCAGTCCCAGGGGCCGCAGCAAGGGATCGAGCAGGACACCCACCAGGGTGCCCGCCGTGCCGGGGCCGCGGGGGACGAGTCCCGTGCCGAAGCCGAGTGCGAAGAAATGCACCGGGTCCAGCAGCAGGCGCGGCGAGAGCTTCATGACGCGGTGGCGCCGAAATGGTCCCAGCCGGCGCCCGGCACCTGCACGGCCCGCCCGTCCCGGCAGCACTCGAGGCCCGGCCCGGCCGTGATCACGCCGATGCGCGACGGTGCCACCGGCCACGCGGTCGCGACGCGTTGCAGCTCTTCGTCGCGCGACGGCGGCACGGTGAAACACAGCTCGTAGTCGTCGCCGCCGCGCAATGCCATGGCCTCGCCGGTGGATGCGCCATGCGCAGCGGCCGCCGCCGCTATCGGGATATCCTCGAGATCGAGCACCGCGCCGACGCCGCTCGACTCCAGCACATGGCCGAGATCCTGGGCGAGCCCGTCGGAGACGTCGATGGCGGCGCTGGCGATGCCGCGCAGCGCGGCGCCTTCGAGAAGGCGAGGCTGCGGCCTCAGGAATGCCGCCGCCGCGTCGGCCTCCCCCCGCTGCCAGGCCGCCAGCCCGGCCGCGCCGCCGCCGAGTGCGCCCGTGACCCAGATGCCGTCCCCGGGCGCCGCGCCGCGGCGCCGCAGCGCCTCGCCCGACGGCACGAAGCCGGTGAGTGCAAAGCTGACGGCCAGCGGCCCGCGCACCGTATCCCCGCCCACCAGGTCCAGGCCGAACGCCTGCGCCAGCTCGCCCACGCCGCGCGCGAACTCATCGAGCCAGGCGTCGTCCGCCCGCGGCATGGCCAGCGACAAGAGGCCCCAGGCGGGCATCGCGCCCATGGCCGCCAGGTCGGAGAGGTTCACGGCGAGACTCCGCCAGCCGACGTCCGCCGGCGGCATGCCGACCGGGAAATGCACGCCTTCCAGGCAGGTGTCGATGGTCTGCACGAGATCGCAATCCGGCGGCGGGCGCAGCAACGCGGCGTCGTCTCCCGGCCCGGCCAGGACGTCGCGGCGCCGGATCGGGACCGCGGCCACGAGCCGTGCGATGAGGTCGAATTCGCCCCGGCTCACGTCTCGCCCCGGTACCACCGGGGCGCAATCTCGCGCACGATCGGCCCGTCCGTGGCCAGCGCGTGGCAGCCGTCGAGATGCCCCGGCTTGCTTTGCGCCCCTTCGGTGACGGCCTCGTCGCGGCTGCGCAGCGGCATGATGGTCTGCAGCGCGACCACCGCCAGCTCCTGCGCCAGGCGTGTCAGGTGCGTGCAGCCGGCCACGCCGCCCAGCTCTTTCATCACCAGCTTGGTCCAGCCCGGGCGCAACGCGGTGCCGACCAGGTTTCGATAGGCCGGTTCGATCTCCGCACAATTGGGAAAGGGGTTCGCATCCGAGGCGACCTCGATATCGCGGATCACCAGCTGCTCGTCGAGCGTCACGCGCATCTTCATGTCGTGCACCGGCATGCCGGCTTCGACGCGGCCACGGTAGCGGCTGTCGAAGCCGTAATCCTTGGTATCGGTCATCCGGCCCTCGATATCCCACAGGCCGTCCGCGCGCCGGAAACCCCGGCAATGGATCTCGCGATGATGGATCGGTTCGCGTGCTGCGGGCTCGCTCAACGGCATGCGCCGGCCTCCTCCCGGTTCGGGTTCACTCGGCTCAGCCCGCGGCACCGGTCTCGAGCGCGCGATAGCGGCGCGCAGCCCGGTCCAGCAAGGCATTGACGAAGCGATGGCTGTCACTGCCGCCATAACGCCGGCAGAGATCGACAGCCTCGTTGATGACGACGCGCCACGGGATTTCCACGCGGTGGGCCAGCTCGTAAAGCCCGATGAGGAGCACGCCGTGCTCCACCGGGTCGAGCTGCGCGGTCGGCCGGTCCGAGAACTCCCCCAGGACCGCGTCGAGTTCCGCGCTGCGCTCCGTGACCTGCATCACGAGCTCCTTGAAGAACTCCGTGTCGGCGGCCGGCGTCATGCGCTCGGCCAGGAACTCGAGCAGGACGTCCTGGCCCCGCTGCCCACCCAACTGCCACTGGTAAAGTGCCTGGAGCGCGAGTTCGCGCGAGGCGCTGCGGCCACGCCGCGGGCGACGATGGGGGGTTTCGGTCACGGCTCAGGACTCGAGCTGCGGCAACAGGCGCACCATCTCGATCGCGGACATCGCGGCGTCCGCACCCTTGTTGCCGGCCTTGGTGCCGGCGCGCTCGAGCGCCTGTTCGATGGAATCGGTGGTCAGCACGCCGAAGGCCACGGGCACATCGCCCGCGAGCCCGGCCTGGGCCACGCCCTTGGCGCATTCTCCGGCGACGAAATCGAAATGCGGCGTCGCGCCGCGGATCACTGCGCCGAGCGCGATGATCGCGTCGTAGCGCCGGCTGCCCGCCAGCTTCTTCACCGCCCAGGGCATCTCCCACGCGCCGGGCACGCGCACGAGGGTGATGTCCTTCTGGCTGGCGCCATGGCGCAGCAGCGCATCCACCGCGCCGCGCACCAGGCTGTCGACGATGAACTCGTTGAACCGTGCCGCGACGATGGCGATGCGCAGGTCGCGCGCCGACAGGTCGCCCTCGATCGTTCTCAGCTTGTCCATGAAACTCTGTGCCTCCCGGCGACCGTCTACTGGTTCACGTAGTCGACGACCTCGAGCCCGAAGCCCGAGAGGCCGTACATCTGTTTCGGCGCGGAGAGGACGCGCATCCGCCGCACGCCGAGGTTCCTGAGGATCTGCGCGCCGATGCCGTAGGTGCGCAGCACGCGCGACTCCTGGCCGTCACGGTGATCGCCCGGCGCGAGGGGGCGGCCCGACAACAGCGCCACGGAATCCACCAGCTCGCGGGGCAGCTCGTGGCGCCGCAGCAGTACGACGATGCCCGCCTCCTCCCGCGCGATACGCTCCATCGCGCTGCGCAGCGGCCAGCCCAGTTGTGGCGCCTGCACGCCGACGAGGTCGCGCAGCGTGTCCGTCAGCTGCACGCGCACCAGCGGCACGGACGAGGGTCCGATCTCCCCGCGAATCAGCGCCAGGTGCACGTCCTGGTGAACATGATCCTCGAAGCACACCAGCCGGAAGGTGCCGAACTCGGTTTCCACCAGGTCCTCGGAAATCAGCTCGACCGATTCCTCTTTCTCCAGCCGGTAGCGGATGAGCTGCGCGATGGTGCACATCCGCAGGCCGTGGCCGCGGGCGAAGGACACGAGGTCCGGGCGGCGCGCCATGGTGCCGTCCTCGTTGAGAATCTCGACGATCACCGCGGCGGGCTCGAGGCCGGCCAGCCGCGCGAGGTCGCACCCCGCCTCCGTGTGCCCCGCGCGCGTGAGCACACCACCGGGCTGGCCCATGAGCGGGAAAATATGTCCCGGCTGGCGCAGATCCTCGGGGCGCGCGCCGGGCGCCACCGCGGTACGGATGGTGTGAGCGCGGTCATGCGCGGAAATCCCCGTGGTGACGCCCTCGGCGGCCTCGATCGACAGGGTGAAATTCGTGCTCCGCGCCCGGTCGGTGCCGCTGACCATCAGCGGCAGGCGCAGCTGCTCGCAGCGCGCCGGGGTGAGCGTCAGGCAGATCAGCCCGCGGCCGTAGCGCGCCATGAAGTTGATGTCCTCCGCCCGCACCATCGAGGCGGCCATGAGAAGGTCGCCCTCGTTCTCGCGATCCTCGTCGTCGAGGACGATCACCATCCGCCCGGCCCGCAGGTCGGCCAGCACGTCCTCGATCGCATCGAGGCGGAATCCCTCGTCTTTGAGTTCAGTGACCTTTGACAAAACCGTAATCCTCCAGCCGCGCGCGGGTCAGTCCGCCGGGTTCACCGACGAGCCGTTCCAGGTAACGCGCGACGATATCCACTTCGAGATTGACCCGGGAACCGCTGCGATAGCCGCCGAAGCCCGTGGCTTCGAGCGTATGGGGCACGATGTTCACGCTGAAAGTCGAACCCTCGACTCCATTGACCGTGAGACTGACCCCGTCGATGCAGATCGAGCCCTTGCGGGCCAGGTAACGCGCCAGCTCGTCCGGCACGCGGCAGACGAAGCGTACCGAGCGACCGTCGTCCACCCGGCTCTCGATGCGGCCGATCCCGTCCACATGACCCGTGACGAGATGCCCGCCGAGCGGCTTGGACAATGTCAGCGCTCGCTCGAGATTGACCGGGCTGCCCCGCTCCAGCGCGCCGAGGGTGGTCAGGGAGAGGCTTTCGCGCGAAACGTCGGCCGAAAACGTCGAGCCGGACACCTCGACGGCCGTCAGGCAGCAGCCGTTCACGGCAATGCTGTCGCCGATGGCCGTCGCCGCGAGGTCGAGGGCGCCGCAGTCGATCGACAGGCGCAGGTCGCCGCCGCGCGGTTCCAGCGCGCTGACTCGGCCGACGGCCTCGATGATGCCGGTGAACATGGTCCGGACTCCTGCCCAAGGGTCACGTCACGCCGGAACCGCGACGATCCGCAGATCCTCGCCGCACGGCGTGACGTCGATAAAACGCCATTGTAACCGCTCCGCCATCCTCGTCAGGCCCGGCAGCGCGAACATGCCCCGTGCACCGGCGCCCATCAGGACGGGCGCGAGATAGACGACCAGGCGATCCACGAGCCCCGCCGCGACGAAGGCGCCGGCCAGCGCAGGGCCGGCCTCGACCAGCACCTCGTTGCATTCGCGCGCCGCCAGGGCGGCCAGCAGCGCCTCGAGATCGAGCCCGCCGGGTTTCAGCGGCAGCGCCGTCACTTCGGCGCCGGCCGTGCGCAATTCGTCGGCGCGCGCTCCCTCGGTGCGCGTCGTGCAGACCAGCGCATGGCCCGGCGGCGCCAGGATCCGGGCCTGCGGATCGATGCGCAGGTCGCCGTCGAGCACCACGCGAAGCGGCTGGCGTCCGTGCGTGAGCGTATCGGGAAGACGCAGGTCGAGGCGCGGGTCGTCGGCCAGCACCGTGCCGATCCCGGTGACGATCGCGCAGCTCTCGCCGCGCCAGCGCTGCACGTCCGCGCGGGCCTCGCCACCCGTGATCCAGCGACTCTCGCCGGAGGCCATGGCCGTGCGGCCGTCCAGGCTCGCGCCGAGCTTCAGGGTCACCCGCGGACGCCCGCGCGTCATGCGGCTGATGAAGCCCGCATTGAGCGCCGTCGCCTCCTCGGCCATCAGCCCGCTCTCGACCTCGATCCCGGCGGCCCGGAGGGCGGCGAAACCCTGTCCCGCGACGCGCGGGTTCGGGTCCTGGAGCGCCGCGACCACCCGCGCGACGCCCGCGGCGATCAACGCCTCGGCGCAGGGCGGCGTGCGCCCGTGGTGGCTGCAGGGTTCCAGCCCGAGGTAGGCGGTGGCGCCCCGCGCACGCGTGCCGGCCGCCGCGAGCGCCGCGACCTCGGCGTGCGGGCCGCCGGTCCGCAGATGGCGGCCTTCGCCGAGCAGGGTGTCGCCCGAGGCGATGACACAACCCACGCGCGGGTTGGGTGCGGCGCTGTACAGGCCGTCCCGCGCCAGTTCGAGCGCACGCGCCATCCAGCGTCGATCGACCGCCGTTGCGGCGGCCGGACCGCTCACTTGCTGCGCTCCCGCGGCAACAACGACATCTGCTCGCGGCCCACGGGTGCGGCATCACGCAGGCGCTCGATCTCCTGGCGAAATTCCTCGATGTCCTGGAAGCTGCGATAGACCGAGGCGAAGCGCACGTAGGCCACCTCGTCGAGCTGGCGCAGTTCGTCCATCACCAGCTGCCCGAGAAAACTCGAGGGCAGTTCGCGTTCGCCGGTCGCCAGGAGCCGCTGCAGGATGCGCGAAATGGCTGCCTCGACGTCCTCGGCCGCCACCGGGCGCTTTTCCAGCGCACGCATCACGCCGGCCCGCAACTTGGCCTCGTCGAAGGGTTCGCGCCGGTCGTCGCGCTTCACCAGGCGCGGCAGGACGAGTTCCGCGGTCTCGAAGGTCGTGAAGCGTTCGTCGCAGCCGAGACACTGGCGCCGCCGACGGATCTGCAGGCCGTCGCCCGCGAGGCGCGAGTCGATGACCTTGGTCTCCTCGTGGCGACAGAAGGGACAGTGCATCTTGCCTCCGGGCGCGGCGCGGCCCTGCCGGCCGACTCAGCGGTAGACGGGAAAGCGTGCGCAGAGTGCGAGCACCTGCTTGCGCACCCGCTCGATGACGCGCTCGTCGTGGATATTGTCGAGCACGTCGGCGATCCATCCGGCCAGGACGCGGCAATCGGCCGCGCCGAAGCCGCGCGTGGTCACGGCGGGGGTGCCCATGCGCAGTCCGCTGGTGACGAAGGGCGAACGCGGATCGTTCGGCACGGCGTTCTTGTTGACCGTGATGTTAGCCCGTCCGAGCGCCGCATCCGCATCCTTGCCGGTGATGTCCTTGTCCACCAGGTCCACCAGGAACAGGTGGTTGTCGGTGCCGCCGGACACGATGCGGTAGCCGCGGGTCATCAACGTCTCCGCCATGGCGCGGGCATTGGCGACGACCTGCTCCTGGTAGGCCTTGAACTCGGGTTGCAGCGCCTCCTTGAACGCCACCGCCTTGGCCGCGATGACGTGCATCAGGGGGCCGCCCTGGGTCCCCGGGAAGACCAGCGAGTTCAGCTTCTTTTCGAGCGCCTCGTTGCGCTTCGCCAGGATGATGCCGCCACGCGGCCCGCGCAGGGTCTTGTGGGTCGTCGAGGTGACGACGTCGGCATAGGGCACCGGGCTCGGATACACGCCCGCGGCGACCAGGCCCGCGACATGCGCCATGTCGGCCATGAGATAGGCGCCCACGGAATCGGCGATCTCGCGGAAACGCGCCCAATCCACGACGCGCGAGTAGGCGGAGAACCCGGCAATGATGAGCTTCGGCTTGTGCTCCTGCGCCAGCGCGGCGACCTGGTCGTAGTCGATCTCGCTGCCGTCCGCGGTCAGGCCGTATTGGATGGCGTGATAAACCCGCCCCGAGAAATTGACCTTGGCGCCGTGGGTCAGGTGCCCTCCGTCCGCCAGGCTCATGCCGAGGATCGTGTCACCCGGATCGATCATGGCCATGAAGGCCGCCACGTTGGCCTGCGAGCCGGAATGCGGCTGCACGTTGGCATAGTCCGCGCCGAACAACTCCTTCGCGCGCGCCACCGCGAGATCCTCCGCCTGGTCCACGAATTCGCAGCCGCCGTAATAGCGTTTCCCGGAATAGCCCTCGGCGTACTTGTTGGTCAGCACCGAGCCCTGGGCCTCGAGGACGCGCGGGCTGGCGTAGTTCTCCGACGCGATGAGCTCGACATGCTCCTCCTGGCGGCGGCGCTCGGCCTCGAGCGCGGCGAAAAGTTCGTCGTCGAATCCTGAGATTTTCATGTCGGGGCTGAACATCGGCGGGGCACTCCGGGCGTAGACGGCCAAAAAGCCATTTTAACCCCATCACCGCCTCGGGCCGCGACTAAAGGCTGTCGGCGAACTCCGCGACCACGCGGCTCCAGGCCGCGGCGACGTTGCGGCGGTTGTAGCCGCCGGCCCCGAGCGCCAGCACGCGGCCCTGTGCATGGTCGTCGGCGAGCCGGCAGACGGCCCGGGCCGCCCGGCCGTGGGCGCCCTCGCTGTATTGCAGGTGCGTGAGCGGATCGCCGGCCAGGCTGTCCGCCCCGGCCGCCAGGATGTAGAACTCGGGGCGGGCCGCCGCGAGAAAAGCCTCGCACTCTTCCCAGGCCGCGTTGAACTCCTCGTCCCCGGCGCCCGGATGCAGCGGGATATTGAGCTTGCGCCCCTCCGCCGGCCCGATGCCGACTTCCTCCCGGTGACCGGTGCCGGGGAACAGGAAGCGTCCGTCCTCGTGGATGTCGACGAACACCAGGTCCGGGTCCGAGGCGAAACCGTAATAGACGCCGTCGCCGTGGTGCGCATCGATGTCCACGTAGGCGATCCGCTGGATCCCGTGGCGCTTGCGCAGGTTCTCGACCAGCACGCCGATATCGTTGAACACGCAGAAACCCGAGGTCTTGTCACGCGCCGCATGGTGCAGGCCGGCGATGGGGATGAACACCCGGCGGGCCTCGCCGGTGGCCAGCAGTTCGCCGGCGTGCAGCGTGGCGCCGACGACGTTCGCAGCGGTGTGGTAGACGCCCGGGAACGCGGGGGTATCGCCTTCGTCCAGGAAGCCGATTCCCTCGATCGACATGCGCTCGATGAAGCGCACGTGCCGCGTGGTGTGAAACAGCTCGAGCTCCGCCCGGGTGGCGGGGCGCTCCGGATCCTCGATCCAGACGCGGTTCTCGAGATCCCGCTCCCGCAGGCTGCGCAAGAAGACCTCGTGGCGGTCACGCCCGAAGGGATGCCCGTCGCCGAAGCCGTATTCGGCGATCGACTCCCCCGCCAGCACCCGCAACTCGCCCTTGTTCTTGCGCTTCAGAAACACCGGCACTCCGTGATCAATGGCCGTGCCGCGAGGATAAACCAGCCGCGCGCAAGTTGACACGCCCGCGGGGCAGATTTCCCGCAGCGGCCCGCGTGCCGCATAATGCCGCGCCCGGCAACAACTTCCAGAACGAGACCTCATGGCGCAGTACATCTACACGATGAACCGCGTCGCCAAGATCGTCCCGCCCAAGCGGTTCATCCTGCGCGACATTTCCCTGTCTTTTTATCCCGGCGCGAAGATCGGCGTGCTCGGCCTGAACGGCTCGGGCAAGTCCACCCTGCTGCGCATCATGGCGGGCAAGGACCAGGAGTTCGAGGGCGAAGCGCGTCCGCAGCCCGGAATCCGCATCGGTTATCTCGAGCAGGAGCCGCAGCTCGATCCCGCCAAGGACGTGCGGGGCAACGTCGAGGACGCGCTGGGCGACGTGAAGGGTGCGCAGTCCCGGCTGGACGAGATCTATGCCGCCTATGCCGAGCCGGATGCCGATTTCGATGCGCTGGCCAAGGAGCAGGCCGAGCTGGAGAACCTGCTGCAGGCCGCCGGCGGCCACTCGGCGGAACGCACCATGGAAATCGCCGCCGACGCGCTGCGCCTGCCGCCGTGGGACGCCGACGTCACGCGCCTGTCCGGCGGCGAGCGGCGCCGGGTCGCACTGTGCCGCCTGCTGTTGTCGCGTCCGGACATGCTGTTGCTGGACGAGCCCACCAATCACCTGGACGCCGAGTCGGTGGCCTGGCTGGAGCATTTCCTGCACGACTACTCCGGCACGGTGATCGCCGTGACCCATGACCGGTATTTCCTCGACAACGTCGCCGGCTGGATCCTGGAGCTCGACCGCGGCCACGGGATCCCGTGGAAAGGCAACTATTCCTCGTGGCTGGAACAGAAAGAGGCGCGCCTGGAGCAGGAAGCCAAGGGCGAGGCTGCGCGCGTCAAGGCCATGAAGCAGGAACTGGAATGGGTGCGGACCAACCCCAAGGGCCGCCGGGCCAAGAGCAAGGCCCGCATGGCGCGATTCGAGGAACTGTCGTCGCGCGACTACCAGCAGCGTAACGAGACTAACGAGATCTACATCCCGCCGGGCCCCCGCCTCGGCGACCAGGTCATCGAGGCGCGCGCGCTGAAGAAGGGTTTCGGCGACCGCCTGCTGTTCGACGATCTCTCCTTCGAGCTGCCCAAGGGCGCCATCGTCGGCGTGATCGGGCCGAACGGCGCCGGCAAGACCACGCTGTTTCGCATGATCATCGGCGACGAACAGCCCGACGGCGGCGAGATCAAGCGCGGGCCGACGGTGGAACTCGCCTACGTGGACCAGAGCCGTGACTCGCTGGACCCGGACAAGACCGTCTGGGAGGAGATTTCCGACGGCCAGGACATCATCCGCGTCGGCAGCTACGAGACCCCGTCACGCGCCTACGTGGGACGCTTCAATTTCAAGGGCCCCGACCAGCAGCAGAAGATCGGCAACCTGTCGGGCGGCGAGCGCAACCGCGTGCACCTCGCCAAGGTGCTGCGCGCCGGCGGCAACCTGCTGCTGCTCGACGAGCCGACCAATGATCTCGACGTGGAGACGCTGCGCGCGCTCGAGGAAGCCTTGCTGGAATTCCCCGGCAGCGTGGTCGTGATTTCCCATGACCGCTGGTTCCTCGATCGCATCGCGACGCACATGCTGGCCTTCGAGGGTAACAGCGAGGTCGTGTTCTTCGAGGGCAATTACGCGGAGTACGAGGCCGACCTGAAGCGGCGCAAGGGCGAGGAAGCGGCGCAGCCGCACCGGCTGCGCTACAAGAAGATCATCTGAGAGCGCATGAGAGCGCGGCGGCGGCCCGGGGGCGCGTCGCTCAGGCCGCCGGGCGGGCGGAGACGTATTTCTCCCGGCGCAGCTGCTTGAGCGTGAAATCCATGGCTTTCAGGATCTCGACCGACTCGTCGATCATCCCCGGATTGCCGCAAAGGTAGACGGTGTCGGCAGCCGGATCGAGTTCCAAGCTGCTGAACAGGGTCTGCACGTAGCCCGCATGCTCCCAGGCTTCCGGCTGCTCCGGGAACTCGCGGCTGTAGCAGGCCGTGAACTCGAAACCGGGGCTGTCCTCGGCGACGCGCAGGAAATCATCGCCGAACAGCAGCTCCTCGCGGCGCCACACGCCCAACGCGACATGGAAACGGCAACCTTCACCCAGGCGTTCCCGGATCAGCGGCAACATCGAGCGGTACGGCGTGATGCCGGTGCCGGTGCCGACCAGCAGGTAGCGGCAGGGCGGCTCTTCCCGCAGCACGAAGCGCCCGAAGGGACCGCTCGCCAGCAGTTCCTGGCCGGGCTCGAGCGTGCCGAGCACATCGGTCGCCAGGCCACCCGCGACGGGAGACATGGCGATCTCCAGCAGGCCGTCCGCGTCGGGCGGATTGGCGATGCTGTAGCTGCGATGCGTGCTGCCGGTGGCCGTGTCGAAATGCAGGTTGAGGAACTGGCCCGGGACGAAATCGAGCGGCGTTTCGTCGCTGCGGCGAAACGCCAGGTGCATGACATGCGGGGTCGCCATGCGGCGCCAGGCGAAGCGGACGGGGAATTTTTCGATAGCCATGGGCGGCGAATCTTCCACGTAAGTACGCGCGAACACAAGTGCCGAAGGCGCCAATCCGCTCCGCAGTTGCTATAGTTCCGGCCTTCACACGCGCACCCTTTTTCCGGGAGACCGATCAATGAAGTCATGGATTTTCTCGACCGCCCTGCTGGCCGCCGGGCTGGTGGCCCTGCCCGCGAACGCCCACGACCACGACGCCCTCGCCAAGGCCATCGACGGGGCACATCGCGCACCGGCCAACGTGGCGCGTGACGAGGCCCGCAATCCGCAGGAGACGCTGGAATTCTTCGGCTTCGACCAGGGTCTCACGATCGTCGAGGTCTCCCCGGGAGGCGGCTGGTACACGGAGATCCTGGCGCCGGCCGTGCGGGGCCACGGCAAGCTCGTCGCAGCGCACTTTCCCGCCGACACCACGGTCGAATACATGCAGCGGGTCCGCGCCCAGTTCCTCGCCAAGCTGGCGGCCGCACCCGAGATCTACGACGAGGTCGAGGTCACCGGCTACTTGCCGGGCGCCCCGGGCGGGCTGGCGCCGGCCGGCAGCGCGGACCTCGTGCTGACCTTCCGCAATCTCCACGGCCTGCTGCGCCAGGGCAACCTGGAGGCCTTCCTGGCCGACGCCCATGCCGTATTGAAGCCGGGCGGCACGTTCGGCGTCGTGCAGCATCGCGCGCCCGAGGGCAGCGATCCCGAGGCAGGCAAGGACTCGGCGTACCTGCCGCAGGCGTGGGTGATCGAACAGGTCGAGGCCGCGGGTTTCGAGCTGGAGGCCATGTCGGAGATCAACGCGAACCCGCGCGACACCGCGGATCATCCCGGCGGCGTCTGGGCACTGCCTCCCACGCTGCGACACGGCGACGAGGATCGCGAGAAATACACAGCGATCGGCGAAAGCGATCGCATGACCCTGCGTTTCGTCAAGAAATAGCCGCCGCCAGGACGCCAAACACGCGCAGCAGCCGCTGTTGCGCTGCGGCGAAGCGAGGATGATCCGGCCCTCCGGCCGGGTCGTCCTCGTCCATGTAGACGCGCTGCGCCATCTCGATCTGCAGCGCCTCCACGCCCGGCTCGGCGCCGTAATGGTCGGTGATGTAACCGCCCTTGTAGGGTGCGTTGAGCGCGACGCGGAAACCCTCGGCGGCAAACGCCCCCTGCAGCAGGTCACGCAACCACCGACCGCAGGACCGGCCGTCGCGATCCCCGAGGTAGATCTCGTCGTCCAGGGCGCCGTGCAGGCGATTCGGCACCGACGCGACGCTGTGTGCGTCCAGCAGCACGACCCGTCCGAAGCGCGTCCGCGTCTCCTCGAGCAGTGCCGCCAGCTGCGCGTGGTAGGGCGCATGCCACGCGAGGCGTCGGGCCTCCACCTCCCCGGCCTCGGGCGGCGCGGCGAACACGGGCTCGCCATGGAAGGTTTCCAGCGGCACCAGCCCGGTCTCGAAGCGGCCGGGATACAGCGGCCGGGGCCGCGGCGGCCGGTTGAGATCCATGACGAAGCGACTCACCGTCGCAAAGATCGTCGTCGCACCCAGCGCGGGCAGGAATTCGTAAAGTCGATGCAGGTGCCAGTCGGTCATCGGCTGCGCGTGCATGGCGGGCGAGGCCAGGGCGGCGCGCACCGACTCCGGCATCCAGGTCCCTGTGTGGGGAATGCTCACGACGAGAGGCAGCGGCGCCGCAGTCGGCCGACGCAGGCCGTACGGCGCCGCACTGTCCTGCGCGGCAGCGTCCTGTGGCGCGTTCACGCGCCCTCGCCGGGCGCCATGATGCGGCGCAGGGCCGGACCGAATTCCCCGCCTTCCAGCGGAACGTGCCGCCGCCCGCCGACCCAGACCTGGTCGATGGCCCGCCCGTCGCCGGCCGTAATCAGCGCATCGAGCACGGCATGGGGACCGTCGCAGCCGGCGAACAACATGGCGCCCGCATCGACGGTCACGACGTCGGCATAGCTGCCGACCTGGAGCGCGCCGACCGGCAGGCCCAGCGGCGCGGCACCCCCGGCGGCGAGCCGCCCCCAGAGGGCGGCCCCGAGACCCTCGGCGTTCGCGAAACAACCGCGCCGACCGGTCGACAGTCGCTGCCCGTATTCCAGCCAGCGCAGTTCCTCCACGGCATCGATGCGCACGTTGCTGTCGGAGCCGATCGCGATGCGCCCGCCCGCGGCCGCGAACTCGGCGGCCGGGAACATGCCGTCGCCCAGGTAGCCCTCGGTGAGCGGACACAGCACGACGGTCGCGCCGCTCGCGCGGATGAGCGCCTGCTCGGCATGATCCGTGTGCGTGGCGTGCACCAGGCTCCAGTGCGGCCCGAGCTCCACGGTCTCGGCCAGCAGCTCGACCGGCCGGCGGCCCGTGGCCGCGACACAGGCCGCCACCTCCGCCGGCTGTTCCGCGATGTGCAAATGAACGGGCGCCGACGGACCGAGCAGTTCGGCCGCACCCAGCACCATGTCCTCGATCATGTCCGCCGGCACCGCGCGCAGCGAGTGCGCCGCCACCCCGCCGCAATGGCGCTGGTACATCGCGACGAGCGTGAGAAAATCTTCCGCGTCCCGGTGCAGGAAGCGCGCCTGCGCGGGTCCGGCCGGCGCATCGAATCCGCCGCGCTGGTAGAAAACCGGGATGAAGGACTGGCGCATGCCGGCATCGGTGGCGGCGCGGATCACCGCGTCGACGCACTCCGTGGCCCGCTCTCCGTCGCGGCGACGATGAAGGTAATGGAACTCCGCAACCGAGGTGTAGCCGGCGGCCAGCATTTCCCGGTAGGTGTGCCAGCAGAGCTCGTACAGCGTGTCCGGGTCCAGGCCGGCGGCGAGCCGGTACATGGAATCTCGCCAGCTCCAGAACGAGTCCTCCCCTTGCCTGGCTTCGCCGTAACCGGCGAGGCCGCGCTGGAACGCGTGGCTGTGGGCGCTCGGCATGCCGGGCAACGCCAGCCAGCCGTCGAATGCAGCGCCGGGGGCCGAGGGCTCGATCGCCGTGATCCGGCCGTCGCCGTCGATGCTCAGCCGGCGGTGGCGCTCGATGCCGGCCGGCGTGAGAATATGTTCGAAGTTGAGTTCACGCGACATTTTCGTGCGGGCCTTTGTTACCGGACCCTCCATGGCTGACCAGTTTTTCCATAACGCGAAAGTCTACCCGAAGGCCGATGGCGAAGCGGCGGCGGACTGCTTTGCCGTGGCCGACGGGCGGATCGTATCGCTCGGGGTGGACACGCCGGCCACGCAACGGATCGATCTCGACGGGCGCGTGGTGATGCCGGGATTCGTCGATTGCCATACCCACCTCGTGTGGGCGGGCGATCGGTCCGCGGAGTTCGCACAACGCCAGTCGGGGGCCGATTACGCGGCGACCGCACGCGAGGGCGGAGGGATCCTCGCGACGGTGCGCGCACTGCGGGCCGCGGACGAGGAGACCCTTGTCGCCCTCGCCCTCCCGAGGCTGCGCGCGCTCGCCCGGGAAGGCGTCACCCAGGTCGAGATCAAGAGCGGCTACGGCCTGGATACCGACAGCGAACTCAAGATGCTGCGCGTCATCCGGCGTCTCGGGCGCGAGCAGCCGCTACGCATCCAGGCGACCTTCCTCGGCGCCCACACGGTCCCGGCCGGGCGCGACCGCAACGAATACCTCGACGAAGTCATCGAGGTGATGTTGCCGGCCATCGCCGCCGAGGGCCTCGCCGATGCGGTGGACATCTATGTCGAGGAGATCGCCTTCTCGATCCCCGACATGGCGCGACTGTTCGCCGCCGCCCGGGACCATGGCTTCGCGCTGCGCGCGCATACGGGCCAGTTCTCGGATGCCGGCGCGACCGCCGCAGCCTGCGCACTGGGCGCGCGTTCCTGCGATCACCTCGAGCATGCCGACGCCGCCGCGGTCGCGGCGATGGCTGCGAGCGACGCGGTCGCGGTGCTGCTGCCCGGGGCGTTCTACTGCCTCCGCGAGACGCACCGTCCTCCCGTGGCGCTGTTGCGCGCGGCCGGCGTGCCCATGGCCGTGGCGAGCGATGCCAACCCGGGCACCTCGCCGCTGGTGAGCCTCCTGGCCGCGCTGCACATGAGCGTCGTGCTGTTCGGCCTCACGCCGGCCGAGGCCCTCGCCGGCGTGACGCGGCATGCGGCACGGGCGCTCGGCGCCGATACCGGCGTGCTCGCTCCCGGTCGGCCGGCCGATTTCAGCGCCTGGCGCATCGACCGCCCGGCGGTGCTGGCTTATCAACTGGGCGGCCTGCTTCCCGACGCGGTCTACATCGGGGGGCATCGCCTGTGACCACGGAGAAGCCGCCCATGCTGCTGCTCGATGAAGGGGGACTGACCCTCGATGCGCTGCGCGACTGGGAAGCCGCGCCGGGACCCGTGGCGCTGGCCGACGCGGCGCGTGCGCGCATGGAGAGCAGCGTGGCCGCGGTGCAGCGCGTGGTCGCTACCGACCGCGTGAGCTACGGCATCAATACCGGCTTCGGGGCATTCGCCAACCGGCGAATATCGACCTCCCAGCTCGCGCAACTGCAGTACAACCTGGTGCGCAGCCACGCATGCGGAACCGGCACGCCGCTGGCGCCCGGACTCGTGCGCCGCATGATGCTCTTGAAGGCCAACAGCCTCGCGGCCGGCCTGTCCGGCATCCGCCCGGCGGTGGTGGACGCCTTGCTCGCGATGCTCAATGCCGACGTCCTGCCCTTGATTCCGGGGCGTGGCTCGGTGGGCGCCTCCGGGGATCTCGCCCCGCTCGCCCATCTCGCGCTGGCCCTGGTCGGCGAAGGCGAAGCCATGCAGGGCACGACGCGACTCGCGGGCGCGGACGTGATGCAGGCGGCCGGCTGTGCGCCCGTGCAACTCGAGGCAAAGGAAGGCCTGGCGCTGCTCAACGGCACGCAGCTCAGCACCACGCTCGCGATCGAGGGACTGTTCCGGGCGGAGAACCTGTTGGGCACGGCGATCACCGCCGGAGCTCTCAGCGTCGAGGGACTGGCCGGCAGCTACACGCCCTTCGACGACCGCATCCATGCCGCCCGCCGGCTCGCGCCACAGCGCGCGATCGCCGCGCGCTTCCGACGCCTGCTCACCGACAGCGAAATACACAACAGCCACGAGAGCTGCGACCGCGTCCAGGATCCGTATTCCGTGCGCTGCATGCCGCAGGTCCTCGGCGCGGTCGACGCGACCCTCGGGCATGCGCGCGGCGTGCTGGAGGCCGAGGCCAACGGCGTGTCGGACAACCCCCTGGTGTTCGGCGACGACGTCCTGTCGGGCGGCAACTTCCATGCGGCGCCGGCCGGCTTCGTCGCCGACTTCATGGCGATCGCCGTGGCGGAACTGGCGAACATATCGGAGCGGCGCATCGACCTGCTGGCGCGCCGGGTCAATCCCAACCTGAACATGTTTCTCACCGGCGAGCCCGGCGTCGAATCGGGCTTCATGATCGCCCACGTCACCGCCGCGGCGCTCGCCTCGGAAAACAAGACGCTCGCGCACCCTGCTTCCGTCGATACCATTCCGACCTCCGCCGGGCAGGAAGACCACGTCAGCATGGCGCCGTGGGCCGGCCACAAGCTGCTCGCGGCCTGCGACAACACGGCCACGGTGCTGGCCATCGAACTGCTGGCCGCGGCCCACGCCATCGACGAACAGCGACCTCTCGCCACGACGCCCCCGCTCACGATCGTGCACGACAGGATCCGTGCCTGCGCGCCCTTCGTGCGTGGCGACCGGCGGCTCGACCGGGATATCGCGACCCTCGCGACGCTGCTGCGCGCCGGCGACTTCGACGATCGCCAACTGCCGGCGGCATGACCCGTCATGGGCGCCCAAGGCATTGATTTTACATAAGCGGTTGGTTGGCGCGGCGCAACGTCATTCAGCTACACTGCGACGATATCAGCGGTGTCGAACGACGGCGAGGAGTGGGCCGCATGCCCATGTTCGTAGACAAGAACGAAGGCTTCCAGCATGACCATGGTCAACATTTTGCGTTGACCTGTGCGTCCTGCGGCGTCTTCGCGCACATGACGCCGGTCGCCGTGCCCTGCTTCGACGAACTGTCGCGCTACAAGCCGCCGGAGACCGGGCTCGTGTTTCGCTGCGACAACTGCAACGCGCCGGTGTTTCTCCGCTTCCCCGTGAAATCCTATGGCGAGAACCGGGTCGAGCTGTCCACCAACTTCATCGAGGTGGAGCGGCCGCGGGAGAATTTCGATTTCACGTACCTGCCCGAAGAGACCGAGACCCTGTTCCGCGAGGCCCTGGATTGCTATTCCATGAACGCGCTGAACGCGTTCGCATCGATGTGCCGGCGCACGATCCAGCGCGTGTTCATGGACCTCGGCGAGACCGGCAAGATGCGCATTTTCGAACAGTGCAACGAGATCCGGGACATGGCGGAAGTGGAAGGCGCGACCTTCAACGTGGTCCGCCGGGTGTTGTTCGACACCGACGCGGCGCGCGAGGGCATGCCCGTGGTGACGCCGACCGAGGCGGGCGTGCTGATGGAATTCATGCGCGACATTCTCTACGAGAGCTATGTGCGCAAGGGTCGCCTGCAGCAGGCGATGATGATGCGACGTTACGTGGCCGAGCAGGTCGATACGCCGCAGAAGAACGGTTCCCACGGCTAGCCGCGACCGCGCAGCCTCCCGGCGCGACGACACGCCGCGCCGTTCGCCTTCAGGCAGGCTGTTCCGCCAGGGCCGCGAAGGCCTCGCGGCTCAGGTTGCGCGCGCCCCCGGGCCCCATCCAGATATCGTCCTCGATGCGGACGCCCCCGTAGGGACGCAGGCAATCGACCATGTCCCAGGCGACGTAGTTGCCCAGCGGGGTCTCGCGCAGCCGATGCAGCAGGCTGTCGATGAAATACAGCCCCGGCTCGATGGTCACCACGTTGCCGATTTCCAGCGGCCGCAGGTTGCGCAAGAACGGCCACGGCTCGGGCTGCGGCAGCAGGGTGCCGTCCGGGCCGGCGAGCTTGCCGCCGGTGTCGTGCACCTGGAGGCCGAGGTGATGGCCGACGCCATGCGGGAAAAAGACGCTGCTCACGCCGGCCGCCACCATGTCGTCGGGCGCCATGTCCACGATGCCGAAATCCTCGAGGATCACCGCCACGGCGAGCTGGGCGTTCTCGTGCACGTCGATATACGAATTGCCTATGCGCAGGGCTTCCACGAGGTCCTGCTGCGCATGGTCCAGCGCCTCGACGATCGCCGCGAACTCGCCGTCGGTGCCGTTCGACCAGGTGCGCGTGATGTCCGCCGCATAGCCGCGGCAGCGTGCTCCGGCGTCGATCAGGAAACTGTTGGCCGGCCGGGGTCGCTCGCGTTCGAAGCGACCGTAGTGCAGCGTCGCGCCGTTCTCGTTCATCGCGACGATATTGGCGTAAGGCAGCTCCGCCTCGGTGTGGCCGGTCGCCGCCAGGTAGGCGAGGTGAATGCCGAACTCACTGGCGCCGTCGTGGAAGGCGTCGCGGGCCGCGACGTGCCCCTGCGCGGCGATGAGATTCGCCGACCGGATGCAATCGACCTCGTAAGGCGTCTTGTAGAGGCGCGCGAACTCCAGCGCCTGCACGATGCTCGCCGGGTTCAGCGCGGCGCAGCCCCAGGCCGACACCGTCGCATCCACCTCGCCGAGCAGGGCGCAGCGCGACAGGTCCCGCGGCAAGGCGCCGCGCACGCCCTCCAGGTCGTCCGCGACGACGATCTCGAAGTGCTGCGTCCACGCGCCGCTAGGCGTCGCCGGCACGGAGTGCCAGTAATCCCGCGGCTGGTTCAGCACCAGCAACGGCGTCCTGCCCGCACGGAACAGCAGCACGCTGCCCGCATGGTCGTCGCACGGCACCCATTGCTGGTAGAAGGCTCCGGCGCGAAACGGCCAGGACTGGTCATCGCGAAACCGAGGGCGCGCCGTGCCCGAATAGATCGCCAGCGAGTCGAAATGGGAAGCTTCGAGTACGGAGGCATGGCGTGCCGCCAGTTCCGCGTGGTGCGCCGGATAGCATGCATCGATTTCGGCGACGACGGCGGCGTTCGGGTCTGACATTGCGTGACTCCCTGCGGGCGATGCGTTCCTGCGAGATCGCGCGGCGCGCGACGGAATCATGATTCTATCCGCCGCCCCGGCCCAAGGCCATTTTGCCTGGCGGCGGCGGCATCGTGCGGCAGGCCGGGCCGGCGCCGTTATAATCGGGGTGGTGCAAGCCGCTGCACAGGGATTTTCACGGGAGCGTATGCATGAGCGAGGAAAACAGTTTCGCCGCCGAGTTGCTCGAAGTCAGTTCGGCCGGCTTCGCCGCGCTCGCCGCGGAGCGGCTGATGGCGACCCAGCCCGCGCTGGCCGCGCGCTTCTCGACGGATGCGACAGGCGCCTGGAGAGGCGTGTTCTCCCAGCGCATCGTGGAACTGGCCACTGCCCTGCGGCTCGGCGAGCCCGACCTTTTCGTGGCGCGCGTCAACTGGGCGCGGCGTGCATTCACGGCCCGCGAAGTGCCCGAGATCGACCTGCGCGCGAGCCTCGAGGTGCTGGCCGGGGTGCTCGCCCGGGAGCTGCCGGACGCAGCCCGGGCGGCCGTGGCCGGGATTCTTGCTCTCGCGATCGCGGAATTCGACCAACCGGCCGAACAGCAAGGCGCCTGCCTCGATCCCGGGACTGAAACGGGCCGCCTCGCGCTCGAATACCTTTCCACCGTGCTCGAAGGGGACAGCCGCCGCGCCACCAAGCGCCTGCTCGAGGCGACGGACGGCGGACTGGGCGTGGAACGGATGTATCTCGAGGTGCTCGTGCCGGCGCAGCAGGAGGTCGGCCGCCTGTGGCACGCCGGGGAACTCGGCATCGTCGAGGAACACGTCGTCACCCAGACGACGGAACGCCTTCTCGCGCTGCTTGCACAACGTGCGGCCCGCGCGCCGGCCAACGGCCGGACGGTGCTCTGCGCCGCCGTGGCCGGTAACACGCATGACATCGCCGTGCGCGTCCTGGCTGATTTCTTCGATATCGCGGGATGGCGCAGTATTCATCTCGGCGGGAACCTGCCTGCCACGGAGCTGGCCACCGCCGTGCAGTATTTCGACGGCGAACTGGTGGTGCTCTCCGCCGCATTGAGCGTGCAGCTGCCCCGGGTCGGCGACGCCATTGCCGCCGTGCGCCGGCTCGAGGGCCGCGAGGTGCGCGTGATGGTCGGCGGGCTCGCATTCGCCGATGCGCCCGACGTCTGGCGCAAGCTCGGTGCGGACGGATATGCGCCGGACGCGCGCTCCGCCGTGGCGCTGGGTACCGAATTACTCGGCGCCTGAAACGCTTCCGGAGGGCGCGAACCGAGGCCGTGCCCAGTCGGCGAGTCCCGTCAGTTCCATGCCGAAGCGCTCCGCGACGTCGTCCATGGGCACGGCATTGCCGCGCGCGTAGGCGATCATCAGCGCTGCGAGGCTTTGCTCGTGAGGCGAGGTTGCCGCGGCCAGCTGCGCCTGGAGCGTGGCCTCGGCGATCGTCTCGACCTCGATGGTGCGTCCCGCGAGCGACCCGAACAGCGCGATCGCATCCAGCGGCGAGATCGCCTCCGGCCCGCCGATCTCGATGGTCGCATTGCGCGCCTCCTCGCTGTCCACCGCCTCCGCCGCGAAGCCGGCGACATCGTCGCGCGCCACCCAGCTGATCGGCTCGCGACCGCTGCCGTAGACGCGCGCCTTGCCGGCCGCAATGTCCACACCCAGCGCGGGCGAGAACCAGGTTTCCATGAAATAGGACGGCCGCAGCACGGTCCATGTCATGCCGCTGTGCTTCAGGGTGCGTTCTACGGCCCGCTTGGCGAGGGTCAGCGGATCATCCTTGCCGATGACCCCGGAATAAGAGACGTAAACGAAGCGCTCGACCCCTTCCTCGGCCGCCGCAGCGAGCAGGGCCAGCTGGCCGTCGCGATCCACCTTGTCGATCCGCTCGGCGGGGCGGCCCATGGCGGTCATGCTCGACACCACGGAGTCGCAGCCGCTGCAGGCTTCGCGCAGGGAATCCGGGTCGGCGAGGTCCGCCTGCACCGGGGTGACCCCCAGGGCCTCGAGCTCGGCGACGGCTTCCGGCGCGGACGTCGGACGCACCATGCCGTAGATCGTCCCGCCCCGCTCGATGAGCTTCCGACAAATCGCCCGCCCCAGCTCACCCGACGCCCCGGCGACCAGGATCATTGCTCTCTCCTCGTTGTCTCGTCCCGTCGATCGCAGCCTGCCGTCCCGCTACCGCGGATAGGGCGTGCCGCGCCCCCGCGCAGACTGTCCCGAATCCGGCGGCGGCGCGTCAAGTCCCCGGGCGAATCATCGGCAGATCGAGGCCCCGTTCCGCAGCAACCTCGAGGGCGCGTGCATAGCCGGCGTCGGCGTGGCGCATGACCCCGGTGCCCGGATCATTGACCAGCACGCGCGCGAGCTGTGCCTCGGCCCGGTCGCTGCCGTCGGCGACGATCACGACGCCCGCATGCAGCGAATAGCCCATGCCCACGCCACCGCCATGGTGGAAGCTGACCCAGGAGGCGCCGCTGGCCGTGTTCAGCAACGCATTGAGCACCGGCCAGTCGGCGACCGCGTCTGAACCGTCCCGCATCGCCTCCGTTTCCCGGTTCGGCGAGGCGACGGAGCCCGAATCGAGATGATCGCGCCCGATGACCACCGGGGCCTTGAGTTCGCCCCGGCGCACCATCTCGTTGATCGCCAGGCCGAGCCGGTGACGCTCGCCGTAGCCCAGCCACAGGATGCGCGACGGCAAGCCCTGGAACCGGATCCGTTCACGAGCGCCGTCCAGCCAGCGATGCAGGTCCGGCTTGTCGGGAAAGAGCTCCCGCGCCCTGGCATCCGTGCGCCAGATGTCCTCGGGATCGCCGGACAGCGCGACCCAGCGAAACGGTCCCACGCCGGCGCAGAACAACGGCCGGATGTAGAGCGGCACGAAGCCCTGGAAGTCGAAGGCGTTCGACACGCCCGCGTCCTGCGCCATGGCCCGGATGTTGTTGCCGTAATCGAAGGTGGGCACTCCGGCCGCCTGGAGCGCGAGCATGGCGCGGACCTGGCGGGCCATGCTGTGCTTGGCTGCGGCCACGTAGGCCTGCGGATCCCGCGCGCGAAAGTCGGCTGCCTCGGCCACGTCGTAACCCACCGGGATATAGCCGTTCAATGGATCGTGGGCGGACGTCTGGTCGGTCACAAGGTCCGGTCGGATGCCGCGCGCCGCGATCTCCTCGAACACCTCCGCCGCGTTGCCGAGCAATCCAACCGACACCGGCTTGCCGCCCCGCGCGGCCGCTTCCAGGCGCGCGAGCGCTTCGTCCAGGTCGTCGATGCGACAATCGAGATAACCGGTCTCGAGGCGCTTGGCGATCCGGGTCGGATCGACCTCGACCGACAGCGAGGAGAGGCCGGCGAAGGATGCCGCCAGCGGCTGGGCGCCGCCCATCCCGCCGAGCCCACCCGTCAGCAACCAGCGACCCTGGGCCTCGCCCCCATAGTGCTGGCGCACGGCCTCCGCGAACGTCTCGTAGGTCCCCTGCACGATGCCCTGCGAGCCGATGTAGATCCACGAACCCGCGGTCATCTGGCCGTACATCATCAGGCCGCGGCGATCGAGGTCGTGGAAGTGATCCCAGTCGGCCCAGCGGCCCACCAGGTTCGAGTTGGCGATCAGGACGCGCGGCGCGAACTCGTGCGTGCGAAACACGCCGACCGGCTTGCCGGATTGCACCAGCAGGGTTTCATCGTCGGCCAGGCGTCGCAGCGTGGCGACGATCGCATCGAAGCATTCCCAGTTGCGCGCGGCCCGGCCGATCCCGCCGTAGACGACGAGCTCGCGCGGATTTTCCGCGACTTCCGGATCGAGGTTGTTGCACAACATACGCAGCGCGGCTTCCTGGACCCAGCCGCGGCAGCTCAGCCCGGTGCCGCGCGGCGCGCTGATCACGCCCTCGCGAAAACGGGTTCCCGTGGCCTCGCCGGCGTCGCCCATCGCTGCACTCCCCGACGCATCGCGCCGTTCAGCCGATCCATACCCTCGCGTTGCGGAACAGGCGCATCCAGGGGCCGTCCTCCCCCCAGCCTTCCGGGTGCCAGGAATGCTGGACGCTGCGAAACACCCGCTCGGGATGGGGCATCACGATGGTGACGCGCCCGTCGGCCGAGGTCAGCCCGGCGACGCCCTCCGGCGAACCGTTCGGGTTCGCGGGGTAGCGTGTCGCCACCCGGCCGTGGTTGTCCACGTAACGCAACCAGACGAGTTCCGCGTCGAGACAGGCCTGCTGGTGGGCTTCATCGCGGAATTCGGCCCGGCCCTCGCCGTGCGAAACGACGATGGGCATCACGGAGCCCGCCATGCCGGCCGTCAGCGCGGAGCCGCTCTCGTCGACCCTGACCAGGCCGAAACGCGCCTCGAACTGTTCCGAGCGGTTGCGCACGAAGCGCGGCCACAGCGCCGCGCCCGGGATGATCTCCTTGAGCGCCGACATCATCTGGCAGCCGTTGCACACGCCGAGCGAAAAGCTGTCGTCGCGACCGAAAAAAGCCTCGAACTGATCGCGCACGCGGGAATTGTAGAGAATGCTCTTCGCCCAGCCCTCTCCCGCGCCCAGCACGTCGCCATAGGAAAAACCGCCGCAGGCGACCAGGCCGGCGAATTCTGCGAGTCCTCGCTGTCCTGCGGCCAGGTCGCTCATGTGGACGTCCACGGGTTCGAAGCCGGCCCGGTGGAAAGCCGCCGCCATCTCGACCTGGCTGTTGACACCCTGCTCACGCAGGATCGCGATACGCGGCCTGGCGCCGCGGCCGATGAACGGGGCCGCGACATCCTCGTCGATGTCGAAAGTGGGCCGCGCCCACAAGCCGGGGTCCTCCGCGTCGAGCCGCCCCTGGTGTTCCTCGCGCGCCTTGTCCGGATGGTCGCGCAAGGCCTGCATGCGGAACGTGGTCTGCGACCAGGCGTCCCGCAGTTCGTGCAGGGCCTCGTCGAGCAGCACGGCGTCGCCGGCGCGCACCCGCACCCGCCCGGTGTCGGTGGTCCGCCCGACGGGCGTCACGCAAGCCCCGAGGCCGGCGCCGGCGAACGCGTCGCGCACCGCGTCGAGCTCCGCATCCCCGACCTGCAGGACGGCGCCGAGTTCCTCGTTGAACAGCACGGCCGCGGGCTCGCCTGCCAGCACGGCCAGGTCGATATCCAGCCCGCATCGCCCGGCGAAGGCCATTTCGACGAGCGTCGCCCAAAGTCCGCCATCGGAGCGATCGTGGTAGGCCAGCAGGCGGCCCGCCGCATTGAGCGCCTGGACGGTGGCGAAGAAAGCCGCCAGGCGCGCGGAGTCGTCGAGATCCGGAGGTTCGCTGCCGCTGCAGCCGTAGACCTGGGCCAGCGCGGAACCGCCGAGGCGGTTGCGGCCGGCGCCGAGGTCGACGAGCAGCAGGCTCGAATTGCCATGCCCGGGGCGCAGCTGCGGCGTGAGCGTGCGACGCACGTCGCTGACCGGCGCGAAGGCCGAGACGATCAGCGACAGCGGCGCGATGACGGCCTGTTCGCCGTGGCCGGCGTCCCAGCGGGTCCGCATCGACAGGGAATCCTTGCCGACCGGGATCGCGATCCCCAGCGCCGGACACAGCGCCTCGCCGACGGCCTGCACGGTGTCGAACAACGCCGCATCCTCGCCGGGTTCGCCGCAGGCGGCCATCCAGTTGGCGGAGAGCCGCACCTGGCCCAGCGACGGCACTGCAGCCGCCGCCAGGTTGGTCAGCGCCTCCCCGACCGCCATCCGTCCGGAGGCCGGGCCGTCGAGCACGGCGAGCGGGCTGCGTTCGCCCATCGCCATGGCCTCGCCGGTGTAGCCACGGTAGCCGCTGGTGGTGACGGCCACGTCGGCGACCGGCACCTGCCAGGGGCCGACCATCTGGTCGCGGGCGGTGAGGCCGCCGACGCTGCGATCGCCGATGGTGACGAGGAAGGTCTTGTCCGCCACGGCCGGCAGCTGCAGCACGCGCATCGCCGCCTCGCGCAGGTCGCGAATTTCCGGCAGCGCGTCGCCGCCACGGACGATGCGCTGCGCGGTGCGCGTCATGCGCGGCGGTTTGCCGAGCAGCACTTCCACCGGCATGTCCACGGCGGCCTCGTCGAACAGCCGATCGTTCACCAGGAGGCGCCGCTCGACCGTGGTCTCGCCGACCATCGCCCAGGGACAGCGCTCCCGCGCGCACAGCGCCGCAAAGACTTCCATGCGCTCCGGCGCCACGGCCAGCACGTAACGTTCCTGCGCCTCGTTGCACCAGATCGCCATGGGCGACATGCCCGGCTCGTCGTTCGGCACGTCGCGCAACTCGATGCGCCCGCCGAGCCCGCTGTGATCGATCACCTCCGGCAGCGCGTTCGACAGGCCGCCCGCACCGACGTCGTGGATCAGCATGATCGGGTTGTCGTCACCCATCGCCCAGCAACGGTCGATGACTTCCTGTGCGCGCCGCTGGATCTCCGGATTGCCGCGTTGCACGGAGGCGAAATCCAGGTCCTCCGTGCTCTCCCCGCTCGACATCGAGGAGGCCGCCCCGCCGCCGAGGCCGATGAGCATGGCGGGCCCGCCGAGGACCACCAGCTTCGCGCCCGGCGACACCGCGCCTTTCTCGACGTGCCCGGCGCGCACGTTGCCGAGCCCGCCGGCGATCATGATCGGCTTGTGGTAGCCGCGCACCACGCCATCCACCGCCTGCTCGTAGGTGCGGAAATAACCCGCGAGGTTCGGCCGGCCGAATTCGTTGTTGAAGGCGGCGGCGCCGATCGGGCCGTCGCGCATGATCTCCAGCGGCGTGGCGATGCGCCCCGGGAAGCCGGGCCCCATCCCTTCCCAGGGTTGCTCGAGGCCCGGGAGGCGCAGGTGCGAGACGGAAAACCCGGCGAGTCCCGCCTTCGGCTTGGCGCCCAGCCCCGTCGCGCCCTCGTCGCGGATCTCGCCGCCGGCCCCCGTCGCCGCACCGGGGAACGGGGAAATCGCCGTCGGGTGGTTATGCGTCTCCACCTTCATGAGGATATGCACGGGCTCGGTGACGTAGTCGTAACAGGCGTCCGCGGGGTCCGCAAAAAAGCGTTCCGCCTCCCAGCCCTCGATCACGGACGCGTTGTCGCGGTAGGCCGAGAGCACGCCCGCGGGGGATTTCTCGTGCGTGTTGCGGATCATCGCGAACAGCGACTTGTCCTGCGCCTCGCCGTCGATCACCCACGATGCGTTGAATATCTTGTGCCGGCAGTGCTCGCTGTTCGCCTGGGCGAACATCATCAATTCGGCGTCGGTGGGATTGCGCCCGATCTCCAGGTAGTGCGCCAGCAGGTAGTCGATCTCGTCATCCGACAAGGCCAGGCCGAGACTGCCGTTGGCCTGCACCAGGGCGTCACGGCCCCCGTCCAGCACCGCGACGTGCCCCAACGGCGCCGGCGCATGCCGCTCGAACAGCCGGGCCGCCTCGTCGAGCCGCTGCACCACGGATTCCGTCATGCGGTCATGCAACGGTGCGGCGACGGCCTGCAATTCCTCCGGGGTCAGCGGCCGACGCGCGACGATATGCCAGGCCGTGCCACGCTCGAGCCGGCGCACCGCCTCCAGCCCGCAGTTGCGCGCGATATCGGTGGCCTTGCTCGACCAGGGCGAGATCGTGCCGAAACGCGGCAGCACGAGGAGAAATTCCCCCTCGGGAAAGGCGACGTCCCGGCTCGGTCCGTAGCTGAGCAGGCGCTTGAGAAGCCGCATCTCGGCGCCATCGAGTTGCCGCTCCAGGTCGGCGAAGTGCATGTGCCTTGCCGCCACTGAGGTCACCGCCGGACAGGCGCCCCGGAGATCGTCCAGGATCTTGTCCAGCCGGAATCGCGAACAAGCCAGCGCTCCGGGCAATGTCAGCATGGTTTCTCGGGGCGGGCACGCAAAAAGGCGAGGCCGGGAATTCTACTTCAGACCACCGCCCCTGCCCACCGGGAACAAGGGCAGGCTGCGCGAACCAGGCCCGGCCGATCAGAGGTCGCGCCAGGCGAGCCCCGCCTCCTGGTCGGCGACCGCCACCTCGGCGGGCGCGCAGCCCAGCGCGCCCGCGAGCGCGGCCTGCGCGAGCGCCGGCGTGTTGTTGGCCTCGGAAAGATGCAGGGCGACGACGTGGCGCAGCCGTCCCGGCTGGAGCGCCGCGAGCAGGCCGCCCGCCTGGCTGTTGGACAGGTGGCCCAGATCCCCGCCGACGCGTCGCCTGAGCGGCAGCGGGTACGGACCGGTGGCCAGCATGGCCTCGTCGTGGTTGCACTCCACGGCAAGTGCGTCACAGCCTCGCAGGGTCTCGACCACGTGAGCCGTCACCCAGCCCAGGTCCGTGACGATGCCCAGCTTCACCGCGCCGTCGGAAAACACGAACTGGCACGGTTCGTGGGCGTCGTGCGGCACCGGCATCGGGGTCACCTCCAGCGGCCCGATCGAGAAGGCCTCGTGGGCGCTGATGCGCTCGAGCCGCGGCGGTGGCGTCGCACGAAAGCCGCGCGCGGTGCCGCAGGTGCTCATGACGCGGATGCGGTGCTTCGCCGCGAACCGCCCCACCCCGCCGATGTGGTCACTGTGCTCGTGAGTGACGAGGATGGCATCGACATCGGCCGGCGTGCGCCCGAGCCGGGCGAGGCGCAGCTCCGCGGCTTTCAGCCCGAAGCCGCAATCCACCATGACGCAGTGCCCATCGCTCTCGACGAGCGCGGCATTGCCGCGACTGCCGCTGCCGAGCCATGCGAAACGCACCCGGCGGCCCTACTTGCCTTTCAGGTTGTCGCCACCCGGCGCATAGCCGGCAAGCGGAAACTGCGCCACATTGCCGCCCTCGGCGGCGCTGATCTTGCTGATGCCCTGCTTGGCCACTTCATCGACACGCAACACTGCGTGCAACGGAATGTAAGTTCGCCGAACCCCTTCGAACTCCGCCCGGATGCGCTCTTCGCCGGGATCGACCACCAGCGAGGTCCGCTCCCCGAAGACGAGTTCCTCGACCTCCAGGAAGCCGAACAGCTCACCCTGCGAAACGCTGCGGGCATAGATCTCGTAGACCTTACCCTGGTTGACGAACAGGACCTTGTAGACGTGTCTTGCTGGCATGCGATTCACTGCAAATGAGGGGCGAACAGAAAATACCGGAACGATTCGTGACGCGCCGCACATTATGCGCTGTTGTTCGGGGCGGCGAGTTACACTATTTTTGACGGGTGGCGATACAAGTCAATGTTCTGCCGGATCACCGATGCCCCTGACCCTCAAAATCGTCAGCAAGCAGCGGCACATCCTCGGCGCCGACAGCCTGCGCGTGTTCAGCGTGCACGGCGGATCCATTGGTCGCGCGCCGGACAATGACTGGGTGCTGCCCGATCCCGACCGCTACATCTCCGGCCATCATGCCACCATCGACTATCGCGATGGGGCGTATTACCTGCGCGACAACAGCACGAACGGCGTCTACGTGAACCAGTCCGAGGACGCGGTGGGGCGTGGCGCGCCGCTGCGGCTCTACGATGGCGACGAGCTGCGCATGGGCGATTACGTCTTCAACGTCAGCATCGTGAACGTCAGCCGCGACGGCGCCGACGACAGCGGCGATGCGGCGGCTGATACCGATGAGGAGGCCGTCGCGGGCGACGACAGCAGCGCCGGCCTGTCGCTGAAACTGCTCGGCGACCAGGCCGACCAGCTCGAGGATGCGGCGCTGGCGCTCGAGGCGGATCCGCTGGTCGCGGCCGCCCAGGAGAACGAATACGAGACGACGGTCCGGCTGGCCGACGAGCTCGAGAAGGAAATGGCGGAGACGCGCAGCAATATCGAAACCAGCATGGCGAAAGAGGTCGACAGGCAGCGCATCGACGATCTGCGCCTGGCCGACGCAGTGCATTCCCGGCCGGAGCCGGAACCGGAGCAGGAAAGCGCCCCGTTTTCGCCGGCGGGACGACGTGACTTCACGGAAGCCGTCCGCCTGCTGATGGAGTGCGCGGGGCTCGATTCGACGCAACTGCCGCGCGACAGCGAAGAGGAAGTCATCGCCACGGCCGGACGGCTGATCCGCGCCAGTGCCGAGGGCCTGCAATCGGTGTTGCGCAGCCGCGCGTTGATCAAGGGCCAGTTCCGCCTCGCACAGACCACGATCCAGTCGTCGGACAACAATCCCCTGAAATTCCTGCCGACGACGCAGGATGCGCTCGAGCAGCTGTTCTACGAGGAGGCCGGGGGCTACCTCGGCCCCGTCGCCGCCGTCGAGGACGCCTTCCGCGACATCCGGGCCCACGAGTCGGCCATGGTCAAGGCCATGCAGGTGGCGTTCCGCGACCTGCTCGACCGGCTGGAGCCGGAGCTGCTGGAAGAGCGCTTCAAGCGCACCGCGAAGCGCGGCGGGCTGCTCTCGCCCTCCGCCAAGACCAAGTACTGGGAGATGTACCGAGAAGCCTACCGGGGCATCGCCGGCTTCAGCGACGAGAACTTCGCCAGCATCGTCGGCGGCAAGTTTGCCGACGCCTACGATCGCGAGATGCACCAGCTGACGGGGCGCGCCGCGGCGCGCAAGCCAACCAAGGAGCCGGACTGACCGCGCCTGACCGCGCCCGGGCCTGAGCTGCCGTGGTTCAGGAGCTGGCGCGGTTCAGGTCGTCGCCGGTGCCGCCTCCCCTGCCGCAGCGCGACGCCCGATCGCGTCCGTCATGCGATCGAAGATCAGGCGGTGGAACGGCGCCAGGGGATACCAGTAGAGCAGTCCCAGCGCACCGCGCGGATGCCAGTACGCGGTGGCGGTGATCCTTGCGCCCTCCTCGTGCGGCTCGATCTCGAACTCGAGGACGCCGGCGCCCGGCGCCTTCATGCCGAACAGCAGCGTCAACCTGCGCCCCGGCTCCAGGCCGATGACCTGCCAGGAGTCCACGGTATCGCCGATACGCAGTTCCCTGGTGTTGCGACGCCCCCGGTTGAAGCCGGACCCGCCGACGAACCAGTCGGCCAGCTCCCGCAGCGTCCAGAGAAAATCGAGCGCGTAATACCGATTGCGTCCGCCGATCGCGGTGAGCACGTCCCAGGCCGATTCCGGTGATGCCGAGGTCACGGCGGACCCCGAGGCCCGCTTGGCATAAAAGGCGTAGTCGTGCCGATAATTGCGATACATCAGCGCGCCTTCCGTCCAGCGTCCCGCGACCGCATTGAGCCGTTCGGCCTCCATCGCCGCGGTCACGGCCTCGCGATAGCTCAACAGCTTCTGCGGCACGAGGCGCCGCAACGGCTCCGGATCGGCCTCGATGTCGTACGCGAGCCCGCCGATCAGCGCGCGCGCCACAGGCGTTGGCACCGTGGTCACGAGTCCCAGCCAGTAAGACGACAGCATCGGGGTGAGCACGGGAACGGGAACGATCAGCGGCTGGCGCCCCACGATCTCCCCGAACTCGCGCATCAGCTCCTCGTAGGACAAAACCTCCGGCCCCGCTGCATCGAAGATCCGTCCGGCGGCGGACTCGTGCTCCGGAATGCGCACGAGATATTCCAGCAGGTTGTCCAGCGCCACCGGCGGGGTCCGCGCGCGCACCCAGCGTGGCGTCACCATGGCCGGCAACGCGTTCACCAGGTCGCGGATGACTTCGAATGCAGCCGAGCCCGGACCCACGATGATCCCCGCGCGGATCTCGGTGACGGGCACCGCGCCTGCGCGCAGGCGGTCGCCGGTTTCCTTGCGCGACACCAGGTGCTCGGAATCGGCGCCGGAGGGGATCAGTCCGCCGAGATACACGATCCTCCGGATCCCCGCGCGCTCGGCAGCGGCGGCGAAATTCTTCGCGCACTCCAGGTCCAGCCTGGCGAAGTCCTTGCCGGCCGACATGGAATGCACCAGGTAATAGGCGGTGTCCACGCCGGCGAGGACGGGATCCAGGGTCTCCGGCTCGAGGGCATCTGCCGACACCCGCTCGACCTCCTCCCAGCCGTTTCGGTCCAGGGACGCCGCGTCGCGAGCGGCCGCCCGCACGGGCTTGCCGGCGGCCAGCAGGCGCGGCACGAGGTGCCCGCCGATATAGCCGCTGGCGCCGAAGACCAGGTTCAACCCCGCCTGGCGGCTCATGCGTCCCCCGCGCGCAGGTAGCCCAGGTTGCCGGGCACGAAGAACTTCGGCGCGATGTCGAACAGCTTCCACGCCTCGCTGCCGTCGCAGGCATTGCCTTCGAGCAACATGCGCAACTGCGCACGGGTCAGCGGGAACCATTCGAAGCGATCCAGCAGCGTCGCGACGGCGCGGATCGGCCCGACCGGCGCCGGCATCATCAACTTCCTGCGGCCGCTGCCGGCGGCGATGATCTCGAGGATCTCCCGCCACCGCGGGGCCTCCGGGCCGCCGAGATGCAACACCCGCCCGCGGCTGGCTTGCGTTTGCAGCGCGCGCACGAACGATTCGGCGACATCTTCCACGGCCACCGGAGACATGCGGAACGTCCCCGCGTCCGACGGCCAGATCCCCTGGTAGAACAGCGGTGCGGGAATCGGCGGCTTCATCATCTGGTCGCGCAGCATGCTGCAGAACTCCAGCCGGCCGCGCGGATCGCCGAAGACGATGGAGGGCCGGAACACGGTCCAGTCGAGCCCGCTGGCGGCCAGGTACTGCTCCGCGCGGTACTTGGTGGTCTGGTAGCCCGTCCCCTCCGCCTTGACGCCGTTCGCGCTCATCAGCACGAAATGCCCGACGCCGGCCGCGACCGCCGCGTCGATCGCGCGGGCCGCGCCCTCGTAATGCATGGCTTCCCAGGTCAGGCCGCGGCTGGGCGTTTCCCGGATCAGGCCGATGTTGTATATCGCCGCATCCGCCCCCTGCAGGCACTCCGCCACCGTGGCCGGGGCGTCGATGTCACCGTTGACGATCTCGCATTGCCCGGCATGCCGGACTTTGCCCTCGCTGCCCGGTCGTACCAGCAGGCGGGGGGTGTGACCGTGCGCGACCAGCGCATCCACGATGTAGCTGCCGACAAAACCGGTGCCGCCGAATACTGCGACCTTCATTGAGCTCTCCCCTGGCCCGGCAGCGGACAGCCGCCGGTGCCGCAACGTTGTTCGAACCTTCCGCGGCTATGCCAACGGTAGACGCGATCGAAGGCGCGCTCGAGGCGTGCCATTCGCACCAGGCGCGACAACAGGCGCCAGCCCGGCAGCTGGTCCCACATCTCGAGGAACGCATCGCCCCCCGCGATCAGCCGGCCGCTGCGGTCCCGCACATGCAGGGTTTCCATGGCCGTGGCGAAATCCACGCCCTCGGCGAGCAGGGCATCCGGCTCGGCCATGAGATCCACCCAGGTGGTGCGCCGGGCCCAGTCCCTGGCCTGCCAGTGCGCCGCGCCGCGCGCGCAGACGGGGCAACCGCTGTCGAAATAGATGATCGTCTTCATGTTCCCTGAGTTCGGTGCCGGGGCCGTCGCCGGATTCGTCGCCTTGCCGCCCCCGCAACCCTACCGTATGGTACGCCGGCTAACCAAAAGGGCGGCGAACGTGGCAGAACTCTCACATACCTTCGGCAACCGGGAAGTCGATCCGCGCGAGCGTGAGCAACTCGTCAGGGACGTGTTCCGCCGCGTCGCGCGCCGCTACGACCTCATGAACGACCTGATGAGCTTCGGGATCCACCGGCTGTGGAAGCGCTCGCTCGCCTGGGCCGTCAACCCGGGACCGGGACAGGTGCTCGTCGATCTCGCGGGCGGCACCGGCGATGTCGCGCAGAAACTCGCCGCCGTGGATCGCCAGGTGATCGTCGTCGATCCGAGTTTCGAGATGATGGATGCGGGGCGCGACAGCCGGCATCACGCCATCCGCTGGGTGGCGGGCACGGCGGAGCGCATGCCCCTGCCGGACGCCAGCGTCGATGCCGTCACCATCGCCTTCGGCATCCGTAACGTGACCCGCATCGAGGATGCCCTGGAGGAAATCCTGCGCGTGCTGAAACCGGGCGGGCGGCTGCTGTGTCTCGAGTTCTCCAAAGTCATCGGTCCGTTGCGCGGACCGTATGCGCTGTACAACCGCTGGGCCATCCCCGCGATCGGCGCGACGGTGGCCGGCGACAAGCTCGCCTACCGCTACCTGATCGAATCCATCCGGCGCTTCCCCGACCAGGACGCGCTCAGCGAGCTGTTCCGCGCCGCGGGGTTCACCGACGTCTGGTATCGGAACTACAGCATGGGCATCGCCGCCCTGCACGTCGGCTCGCGTCCCGCATGACCGCCGGGCCGGTCGCCCGGCTCGCGCGATGGCCCGACGCGGCCGCCGCGCTGGCCTGGCCGGGCGGCGAACTGAGCTACGGAGAATTGCGCGCTCGCGTGGCGGCACTGGCCGGCCTAGCGGCCGGGCGAGGGGCGCCCGGCACTCCGCTGGCCGTGATCACCCCCTCGCGGGTGGACCTGGTCCTGGGAACACTCGCGGCCCTGTGGCTGGGCCGCCCGGCCTTGCCCCTCGACCCGTCCCGCGGCGACATCGACGCCTGCCTCGCGGCCTGCGAGCCGGGCGGGTTCCTGGAGCCCGCCGACTTCGCGCAGGCCGTGGCCGGACGCCTCGCACGAGTCGAAGGGGGCGCGTTCCTGCCACCTGGCGAAGCTGCTGTCGCGCCTGACCGGCCGGCGTTGCTCGTGCCCACCAGCGGCACCGGCGGCACGACACGCGTGGCCATGTTGCCGGCGGCGGCGCTCGATGCCCATGTCGTCGCCAGCATGGCCGCACTGCCATCGCTGGGTCCCGCCGACCGGTGGCTGGTCTGCCTGCCGGCGAACACCATCGGCGCACTGGCGGCCTCGTGGCGCACGCTGACCGCGGGCGCCTGTCTCGCCCTGCTGGAACGCTTCGACGCCACCGAGGCCCGCGGGTTGATGGCGGCGGGCGCCAGCCATGTGTCCGTGGTGCCGGCCATGCTGGACGCGCTGGCCGATGCGCCCGGCCCCCCGCCGCGCGGATTGCGTTGCCTGCTGAGCGGCGGGGGGCCGCTGTCGCAGCGGGCCGCCGACTCGGCCCGGGCGCGCGACTGGCCGCTGTGGCAGGGCTGGGGCATGACCGAGACCTGCGCCCACGTGGCCGTCGGGCGAGTGGACGAGACATGGCACGAAGGCGTGATCGGCCCGCCCGTGACCGGCGCGCAACTGACGGTCGACCCGGGACACAGCCGACTCACGATCGGCGGCCCCATGCTGATGTCAGGCTATGCGCGGCCGGGCCTGGCGCCGGGCGCGGGCCTGACACCGGACGGGCGTTTTGCCAGCGCCGACGTGGGCGAACTGCTCGACGACGGCCGCCTCCGCATCCTCGGGCGCGCCGACGACATCATCGTCACGGGCGGGGTCAACGTGGCGCCTGGGCCGGTCGAGGATGTGCTCGCACGCTGCCCCGGAGCCGGCGAGGTCGCCGTCACCGGCCAGCCGGACCCGCGTTGGGGGATGAGCCTCGTCGCGCTCTACACGGGCCCCGCCCCCGCCGCCGCCATCGAGGCGTGGGCCCGCGCGCAGCTGGCTTCGGAGCAACGTCCCCGCCGCTTCCTGCACGTCGGGGCGCTGCCGCGCAACGCCATGGGCAAGCTGTTGCGCGGTGAACTGGGGCGGCTGCTACCGCGCGAGTGAGCCCGGCGGGACAGCCTGGCCCGGCGGGGCAGCCTGGCCCGGCGGAACGGCCTATCGGGCTTCGGGCAACTCCGGATCGAAGCCCAGGCCCGGCGCCTCCGGCAACCGGAGCACGCCCCCCGGCGGCGGCACCGGGCCGAGCAGCGTGCTCAGCCAGCTCGCCGTGTCGAGGCCATGGGCCAGCCCGTTATCCAGCGCCGCACCGATATGCGCCGACAGCCACAGGCCCACGGCGGTATCGACGCTGCTGGTGACGATACTCTCGGTGCGGGGCCTGAGCGCGAGACCGAACACCCGCGAAGGCCCGCCGACGACCATCGGCTTGAGGATCTGTCGGCGCACGGGGAGCGGCCCCTCGTCCGGCCAGCTCGCCAGCGATTCGTCGAGCGCGAGGGAGAAATCCACCATGGACTGCAGCCGCGCGAGCGCTTCGGCGTCGGCATCCGCGGCAGGCTCCTCCAAGGCCTCGATCGGCAGGCCGGCGAACAGCGGCAGCGTCGCTTCCGCCTGGGCCGTGCTCCAGCCGCGGTTCACGTCCAGGCGCAGGCGCAGCCCGGCCGGCAGTTGTTCCATGGCGGCGAAAAACAGCGGCAACTCGTCCTCGAGCGGCGCCGTCGCGAGTTTCAGCTTGGCCACCTCGAAGCCCTGGGCGCGGGCGGCCACCAAGCGTTCGCCGAGACCGGCATCGATCGCGCCGACGAAAGCGTTCACCCGCACCCGTGGCGCTGCATCCGGTCGCAGGTGACGATACAGCGGCACCCCGGCGCGACGCGCGGCAAGATCCAGCAACGCGCATTCCAGGCCGCAGCGGGCGGCGGGGCGATCATGCCGCGGCAGCCGGGCATGGGCCATATCCATGGACAGGCCCGGGAAGTTCGCCACGGCCTCGGCCAACGCGGCTTCGGCCAGCGGCGCGGTCTCGGTGCCCGCGCCCGGCAACGCCGCCGTCTCGCCCCAGCCATGGCCACCCTCGCTGTCCTCGATCCGGATCAGCCAGCCGCGCCGCATCACCGTATCGCCGCGCGCGCATTTCCATGGCCGCGACAGCGGGATCGCGTAGGGGAACAGCTGCAGCGAGGCGAGCGTCAACGGCTCAGCCACGCAGGCCACCGACGAACAATCCCGCGCAGATCAGGGCACCGAGGACGAGTTGCAGCCGCGCCGTGTCGGCCAGCAGTTCATTGAACACGGGCCCCGGGGGCAGGGTCACGAAACGGTACACGAGCCGGGCGGCCCAGGGCAGCGCCAGCAGCCCGAGCCACCAGCCGGGACCCGCGGCGAGCGCGAGCACGGGCAACGCGAGGAACGGCGCCAACAGCAGTACGCCGTACTCGATACGACTGGCGCGTGGGCCGAACACCACCGCAAAGGTCCGTCGCCCGGCCCGCCGATCGTTGTCGCGGTCACGATAGTTGTTGACCACGAGCACGGCCGCGGCCGGCAGGCCCAGCAGCGCGCCGGCCGTCAGCGCGGTCGAGTCGAAACGCCCGGTCTGCAGGTAATAGCTGCCGGCCACCGCTGCGACGCCGAAGAACAGCCAGACGAACAGCTCCCCGAGGCTCGAGTAGGCGATCGGCTTGGCGCCGCCGCTGTAACCCCATGCACAGGCGATCGACGCCACGCCGATGGCGAGGATCGGCCAGCCGCCCTGCCACGCGAGCCAGAGGCCGACGAGACCGGCGCCGGCGAAGGCCAGGGCCGCACCGCGCCGCACGGCGCCGGCCGTCAGCCAGCCTTCGGCAGTGGCCCGGCGCGGGCCCAGCCGGGTGCCCGGATCGTCGGCGCCGCGCTCGAAGTCGCTGACGTCGTTGTGCAGGTTGGTCGCCACCTGGATCAACAACGCGGCGATCACGGTTGCGGCGAATATCGTCCCGGAGAGCGCATCGGTATCCCGCCACGCCAGGGCCGTGCCGACGATCACGGGCACGACCGCCACCGGCAAGGTCCGGGGCCGGATCGCGGTCAGCCAGTGGCGCAGCGCGTCGGACGCGGACGAGGCCGTCACGGTCTCAGGGGCGGCGCGGGAAACGGCCGAAGTCCGGCGGGCGTTTCTCGAGGAATGCGTTCCGGCCTTCCTGTCCTTCCTCGGTCATGTAGAACATGGCGGTGGCGTTGCCGGCCAGCTCCTGGATGCCCGCCAGCCCGTCGGTGTCGGCATTGAACGCCGCTTTCAGCATGCGCAGGGCGGTGGGCGACAGCTCCAGCATCCGCCGGCACCACTCCACGGTCTCCGCCTCGAGCCGCTCCAGCGGCACCACCGTATTGACGAGACCCATGTCCAGAGCCTGCGCAGCATCGTACTGGCGGCACAGGAACCAGATCTCCTTGGCTTTCTTCATGCCGATGGTGCGCGCCAGCAGTCCGGCGCCGAGTCCGGCATCGAAGCTCCCGACGATCGGCCCGGTCTGGCCGAAACGCGCGTTGTCCGCGGCGATCGACAGGTCGCAGACGAGATGCAGGACGTGCCCGCCGCCGATGGCCCAGCCCGCCACCATCGCCACGACCGGCTTGGGCAAACGGCGAATCTGCATCTGCAGATCGAGGACGTTGAGATGCTGGGTGCCGGTGGCGTCCTTGTAGCCCCCCTGCTCGCCGCGAACGCGCTGGTCGCCGCCCGAACAGAACGCCTTGCCGCCTTCGCCGGTCAGGATGATGACGCCGATGGACGGATCGTGATGTGCATGGGTGAACGCGCGCTGCAACTCCATCACGGTTTCCGGCCGGAAAGCGTTGTGCACCTCCGGGCGATTGATCGAGATCCGTGCGATCCCTGCGGAATGCTGGTAGAGCACGTCTTCGAAGCCGAGATCCGGGACCTTTGTCCAATCCATTTTTACGTCAGCCTGCTGGGCGGAAGTGGGACATTGTACTTCGGGCCGGAACGCCGTCTACCTGTAGCGCAGGCATCGCGCCCGCCGCGCGAGCGTCCCCGAGTCTGCGTGCTACACTTTCGCGGTCCAGAACGGCCGGAAAACCGTGGATTCCACTTCCCTCGAAGCACACCAGCAAGATGCCTTCCTCGACGAGCTGCCGGACCGGCTCGCCAGGGGGCTGGCGCACGCCTCCGGCAAGCGTTTCGTGAGCCTGGCGCTGCGGGCGCACGATTTTCCCGGCAGTCCCGCGCTGCCGGCCACCGGTCCCGCCGTCTGGTGGGGTCGCAGCGGCGAGCACCACTTTCGCGTCGGCGCCGGCAGCGCCTGGGAAACCGAAAGCGAAGGTAACGACCGTTTCCGCGCTCTTGCGTCGGCCCACCGCGCGCTGGTGGCCGACTGGCATGCGGGGAGCCTCGACGGCAGCGTACCGCTGCGCGGGGCCTTCCTCGGCTTCGCCTTCAGCCCGGATTCCCACGGCGAAACACTGCCCAACGCCTTGTTGTCGGTGCCCCGCGTGATCGCCGAGCGTCGCGGCAACACGACCCTGATGCATTTCAACGGGCGGTGTGACGAGCCGCCGGAGGCACTGGTCGCGACATGGGCCCGCACCGCGCGCGAGTTGTTCGCGGCGGCGTCACCCGACACGCTGGGCATGGCGCCTCCGCCGCGATCGGCCGCGCCGGCGACATTTTCCATGGAAGACCCCGACTGGGCGGCGCGCGTGCGCCACGCCCTGGCGGCGATCCAGTCTCCGCCACTCGAGAAACTGGTGCTGACACGCCGTGTGGATCTCGAGCTCGCCGCGTGTCCGAACCTCGGCCACATTCTCGAGTGGCTCGCGGCGCGCTACCAGGAAGCCACCGTGTTCGCGGTGCGCCGCGACGGCACGAGCCTCGTCGGCGCCTCGCCGGAGCGACTGCTCGGCCTCGAGCACGGCCTCGTCGTCGCCGACGCGCTGGCCGGTTCCGCGCCGCGCGCCACCTGTGACGATGCCGACCAGTTGCTGGGCGGCGGCCTGCTCGGCGATCCGAAGGAACTGGCGGAACACGCGGTGGTGGTGCGGGAGATCCTCAGTGCACTGGAGCCACTGTGCACCGCCCTGGTGGCGTCCCATGCGCCCGCGCTGTTGCGGCTGCCGAACGTGCAGCACCTCGCCAGTCATGTGCACGGGCGGGTCAAGCCGGAGGTCGGGGTGTTCGAACTGCTCGAGCGCATGCATCCCACGCCCGCGGTCGGCGGCGCACCCCGCGCGCTGGCCCTGGACTGGCTGCGACACCACGGCGAGGCCGACCGTGGCTGGTACACCGGGGGGGTGGGCTGGCTGGACGACAGCGGCGGCGACATCTGGGTCGCGCTGCGCTGTGCGACCTTGCGTGACCGCCAGGCGAGCCTCTATGCAGGCGCCGGCATCGTCGCCGGATCCGACCCGGAACAGGAACTGCGGGAAACTGGCTGGAAGCTGCAGGCGATGCTCGAGGCGCTGGCCGTTGACTGAGCGGGAGGCGGCCGGCGGAACCGCCGAGGCAGCCTACGCGCGCGCTGTGGCGCTGCTGGACGGACTCGGTGCCACCGGTCTCGAGGCCATCGTCGTTTCCCCGGGATCCCGTTCCACCCCGCTTGCCCTGGCCGCGGCGCGCGGCACCGCGCTGCGCGTCCATGTCATCGCCGACGAGCGCTCCGCGGCATTCTTCGCACTCGGCCTCGCGCGCGCGACGGGACGGCCGACGGGCCTGGTCGCCACTTCGGGGTCGGCGCCGGCCCACTGGCTGCCCGCCGCCGTCGAGGCCTGCGAAGACCGCCAGCCGCTCGTCCTGATCAGCGCGGACCGCCCGGCCGAGTTGCTGGGGTGCGGCGCCAACCAGGCCACCGACCAAGGCAGCCTGTTCGCGGCTCATGCGCGCGCCCGGTTCACGCTGCACGCGGAAGCCACGATCGGACACGCGCATGATGTCGGGCGCCGGGCGGCGGCGGCCTGCATGTGGCCGCAGCCGGGCCCGGTGCATATCAATGCGGCGTTCAGGGAACCGCTGGTGGCCGCCGATCCGGCGAGTTGCCCGGCGTGGTCGCCAGGCCGCGCGGGCGTGCATGCGCCCGAGCGCATGACGCCGGATCTCGCCGCGCTCGGGACGATAGCGGCGAGCCTCGCGGGACGCCGGGGCGCGATCCTCGCCGGTCGCCTGGCGCCCGGCGATCCGGCCGCGGCCGCCATCGTGGCACTGGCTCGCACGCTGGACTGCGCGGTGCTGGCCGACCCGCTGTCGGGACTGCGTGCCGGGCAACCCGCAGATGCCCGGATTCTCTGTGCCGCGGACGCCTTTCTTCGCGATCCCGCGGCGCCGCGCCCGGACTGGCTGATCCGCGTCGGACAGCCGCCGGTGTCGCGATTCGTCGAGCAATGGGCGGCGCGCTGCCCCGACACCGTGCTGCTCGCCGGCAGCACCGACTGGGCGGATCCTTTGCGCGCGGCCGGGACGGTGCTGCTCGGCGAGCCCGCGGCGAGCCTTTCGGCCCTCGCTGCCGCCGTGTCGCGGGCGGGGCTGCGAGCGGCCGCCTGGGACGCCCTCGATCGCCGGGAAGTCGCGGCGCTCGAGGCGCTGCGCGCCCTCCCGACGCCGCCGGCGGAGGCGGCGCTCGTGCAGGCGATCGCCGCCGCGGCACCGCCGGAGACGCCGGTATTCGTCGCGAACTCGCTGGTGGTGCGCGATTTCGACAGTTTCCTGCCGCGGCGCGCGGCCCCGTTGCCGCTGTACGCCAATCGCGGCGTCAGCGGCATCGACGGCAACATCTCCACTGCGGCCGGTGTCGCCGCTGGCTGCGGGCGGGCCACGATCGCGGTCGTGGGCGATCTCGCCCTGTTCCACGACCTGAACGCCCTCTCGCTGTGCCGTGACCGCCCCCTGGTGGTGATCGTGGTCAACAACGGCGGGGGGGCCATATTCGGCCAGTTGCCGCAGGCCGGCCTGCCCGAGTTCGACGCACTCTGGCTGACGCCGCCGGGCATCGATATCGGCCGTGCAGCGGCACTGTTCGAACTGCCTCATGTACGACTGGATGCAGCCGCCGACCTGGAAACCGCTATATTGAGCGCCCTCGCAACCGGCCGCGGCGCCGTACTCGAATTCGTCGTCCAGCGCGCCGACAGCCACGCCGGACGCCTGGCGTGGTGGAATAGCCAGACCTGCGGCTCGAAAGCCGGGAGATCCTGATGAACGTCAACGCAGAAGCCTTTGCCATCGTGCAGAACCTCGCCGCGGAACTGTCGGCGGGCCAGGTCGAACTGCCCTCGCTGCCGCGCGCCGTGGTACGGCTGCGCAACGAGCTGGCGAAACCCGGCTTCGACGTGCCGCGCCTCGCCAAGCTCGCCGGCACCGAGCCGGCACTGGCGGGCTCCATTCTCACCATGGCCAATTCCGTCGTCTTCCGCCGCTCCGGCAAGGAAACCCTGGACCTGAAGGTCGCGATCCCGCGCATCGGTGCGAGCAAGGTGCAGGTGCTGGCCGTACGCTTCGCCATGCAGCAGTTGAAAAGCCACAAGGACCTGGGCCGGAGCAAGAAATTGCTCGAGAAAGAGTGGGCGATCGGCCTCCGGGTGGCGGCGACGTGCCATCTCGTGGCGGAACGCAGCAGGCAGGCCAAGCCGGACGAAGCATTGATCGTGGGGCTCATCCACAACATCGGCCGGATCTACCTTTACAGCCGCGCGGACGATCATCCGACCCTGTTCGATTCCCCGGTCGTCCTGCAGGAACTCGTGGACAGCTGGCACACGAACGTCGCGCAGGCGATCGTGGAATCCTGGGGACTTCCGGCCGAGGCGGCGGAAGCGGTCGCGCACCAGGCCGAGGACGAAGGCCAGCCCTGCGGCGTCATGACCTATGTGTTGCGGGCAGCGCTCGCCCTCAACGCGCTCGATGCCGAGCCGGATGCCGCCGCGCTCGAGGAACTGGCGCAGCGCCGGACTTTCCGCGCCGTGGGTCTCGGCCCCGAAGAGATCGGTGCGATCTGGGCCGGCCGGGAAGCCACGCGCTTAAGTCTCGGCCTCACGGACTGAGGGCCGCGCGCGGCAATTAATTGACGCTGCGGCCGCCGCGGAGCTTTCCCGCACCACCGACGGGAGATTCCCGGCGCCGGCCGATCTTGGCGCATCGGTAGGAACAATAAAAATAACAATAGCTTATACGCATGTGACCGATTTTGGCATGATATTCGCATCCTGCTCTGCACAGTTCACTCGCAGGATGCCCGTGCCATGAATGCCAGCAATACCACCCCGCTCCCGATACCGCCCCGGAAGGCGCGCGATCGCGGCACCGCCCGGCCCACGGCAACTACGAGCGCGCGGCCCAGGCCCCTCGAGCTGCTCCGCGAACTGCAACGCTCGCTCGAGCCCGAGGTGGTGGTGGACACCTTCGCCAGCCGCCTGCATGAACATTTCGCCGTCGAGGGGCTGACCTTCGAACACCCGGAACATCGGCTCCAGTGGGGTACCGAGGGCGAGCCGGCTTTCGCCGCCAGCCTGGACCTGGAAGGCGACTCACTGGGTCACCTGGCGTTCTACCGCCAACGGGCCTTCGGACGGCGCGAGCGTGACGAACTCGCCCGTCTGTCCGACCTGCTGCTCCAGCCGCTACGCAACGCGCTGGCCCACGCCTCGTTGCAGAAACAGGCGTTCGAGGATGCGCTGACGGGGCTGCTGAACCGCCAGGCGCTCGACCGGATGTTGCCGCGGGAACTGGCGACGGCCGAGCGCAATGGCCAGCCGATGGCGCTGGTGATGATCGACCTCGACTGCCTCAAGCAGGTCAACGATACCGGGGGACATGCCGCGGGCGATGAGGCCTTGCGCCGGGTGTCCCAGTCGATTTCCCGCGCCCTGCGCCAGTCGGACCTCGCGTTCCGCATCGGCGGCGACGAGTTCATCCTGCTGCTCCCGGCCACCGGCGCGGACGGCGCGATGAGGGTCGTCGAGCGGATCCAGGGCCTTGTGCGGGACGGCCCGGCCCTGCACGGACTGACCCTGACGTTCAGTGCCGGGATCGCCACGAGTGCGGCCGGAATCGCGCCGGATTACCTCATCGAGCAGGCTGACCAGGCGATGTACCTGGCCAAGCGCGCCGGCAAGGACCGGGCATTGTCGAGCACGACGACGACGTTGCGTCGCGGCCGTCCGGACTTCTCAGCCGACCGCATTGCGGCGAGAATGGCGCGCACCTGATCAGACGGAGCACGCGCCTTGAAACCCCCCAGTGAACAACCGGCCATCCGCATGATGATGATGCCGAAGGACACCAATGCGGTCGGCTCGATTTTCGGTGGGGTGATCATGTCGCTGATCGACCAGGCCGCCTTCGTCGAGGCGAGCCGCCAGGCGCCGCGCAAGTTCGTCACGATCGCCATGGACAAGGTGGAATTCCACAAGCCGGTGCACAACGGCGACATCGTCAGCCTGTGGGCCGAGACCATTCACATCGGCCGCAGCTCGATCCGCCTGCGCGTGGACGTGCAGGCCCGCTCGCGCAACCGGGACGTGGACGTGCGCGTGACCAGCGCCGAAGTCACCATGGTGTCGATCGACGAAACGGGTCGTCCCACGCCGATCTTCCCGGAGAACGCGGGCGCCTGACGTTCAGGCCTCGTCCGCCAGGCAGGCGTTGGCCTGGCGAGCGATCTCGAGCTCCTCGTCCGTCGCGATCACGAGCGCCGCGACACGACTCTCCGCCGCATGCACTGCGGCCGGCAGCGGTCCGGGCGCGGCGTTCTTCGCGCCGTCCAGCGCCAGGCCGAACACCTCCAGCCCCGTGCAGATGCGCGCCCGCATGCCGGCCTGGTGTTCGCCGATCCCGCCGGTGAAGACGAGCGCATCACAGCGTCCCAGGGTCGCCGCCAGGGCGCCGACATGGCGCCTGGCGCGATGCGCGAAGACTTCCAGGGCGAGTTCCGCCCGTTCATCGCCTGCGCCGGCCCGGCCCTCGATCTCGCGCATGTCACTCGCCCCGCACAGCGCCAGCAAGCCGCTCTCCTCGTGGAGCAGGCGGTCGATCTCTGCGCTGTCCAGTCCGGATTGCGCGGCGACATAGCCCGGCACGGCGGGATCGAGATCGCCGCAACGCGTGCCCATGACCAGGCCCTCCAGGGTGGACAGGCCCATCGAGGTGTCCACGCTGCGCCCGCCCTGCACCGCGGTGGCGCTGGCGCCGTTACCGAGATGCAGGACGACCAGCGAGGTCTCGTCGGGCGGACGCTCCAGGACCCTGCTCGCCACGCCGCTGACGTAGCGGATCGAGGTGCCGTGAAAGCCGTAGCGACGCACGCCGTAACGCGCGTGCCAGTTCTCCGGCACGGCGTATCGCCAGGCGTGTTCCGGGAGCGTCTGGTGAAAGGCGGTATCGAAGATCGCCGCCTGGGGCACGCCCGGGGCCGCGGCCATCGCCGCCTCGATGCCCGCGAGGTTCGCCGGGTTGTGCAGGGGCGCCAGGTCGCCCATCTCGCGGATCGCCTCGAGCACGCCGCGCGTGATGCGCGCGGGCGCGCCGAAACGGGTACCGCCATGCGCCACGCGATGCCCGATGGCGTCGGGCGGGCCGCAGGCCGCGAGCCGCTCCAGGAGGGTGGCGAAGCCTGCGGCATGATCCGGCGCCGGCAGCGCCTCCGTGCGCTCGCCCCCGGCATCGTGGTAACGCAGGCACGCGTCCTCCTGGCCGATGCGCTCGATGACGCCGTGTGCGAGGCGGGTCTCGCCAGGCAGTTCGAAGAGACCGAACTTGATCGTCGAACTGCCCGAATTCAGCACCAGCACCCTCACCGCGTCATCTCCTCCGCCTGCACGGCCGTGATCGCGACCGTCTTCACGATGTCGCCGACACTGGCGCCGCGCGACAGGTCGTTGACGGGTTTTTTCAGGCCCTGCAGCACCGGACCGACGACCACCGCGCCGGCGGAGCGCTGCACCGCCTTGTAGGCGTTGTTCCCCGAATTGAGATCCGGGAAGACCAGCACCGTCGCGCGACCGGCGACTTCGCTGCCGGGGATCTTGGTGCGCGCCACGGCCGCATCGACGGCTGCATCGTACTGGATGGGGCCTTCGACGGGCAGGTCGGGACGGCGCTCGCGGACCAGCGCCGTCGCGGCGCGCACGCGCTCGACTTCGGCGCCCGCGCCCGATTCACCGGTCGAGTAGGACAACATCGCGATGCGCGGCTCGATGCCGAACATGCGCGCGGTACCCGCGGAGCTGATGGCGATGTCCGCCAGTTCCTCGGTCGTCGGTTCCGGCACCACGGCGCAATCCGCATAGACGAGCACGCGGTCCTTGAGGCACATGAACAGCACGCTGGAGGCGGTGGACACGCCGGGTTGCGTGCGGATGAACTCGAAGGCCGGGCGGATGGTATGCGCGGTGGTCGTCACCGCGCCGGACACCATGCCGTCCACCGCGCCGGTGTGCACCATCATCGTGCCGAAGTAGTTGCGGTCGCGCATCATGTCCAGCGCGCGCTCCGGCGTGACGCCGCGATGCGCGCGCAGGCGATGCAGCTCGGCGGCGAAATCCTCGAGCTGCGGGGCATGCGCCGGATCGATGATCTCGACGTCGCCGAGATCCAGCGCCAGCGCAGAGATCCGGCGCCGCACGAGCGTCTCGTCACCGAGCAGCACCAGCTCCACCGTCCCGCGCTTCACGAGAATATCGGCGGCGCGCAGGATCCGCTCGTCCTCGCCCTCCGGCAGCACGATGCGCTTGCGGGCCCGGGCCGCGCGACGCATCAGCTCGTATTCGAACATCAGGGGCGTGACGCGCGCCGGGCGCGGCAGGTCGATGCGCGCCTCGAGTGCCTCGACATCGACCCGGGCCTCGAACAGGCCGAGTGCGCGCGCGATCTTCGCCGGGTGGTCGGCACTGAGCCAGGCGCGCACGTCGTGTACCCGCGTGGCGGCTTCGTAGGCCTCGGCGGCCACCGCCAGCACCGGCAGGGATTCGTCGGAAAGCCCCCCGACGAGGCGGCGGATCTCGAGCTGCGGCGCCAGGTCACCGGTGAGAATGATGCCGGCCAGGCCGCTGGCCTTGGCCGAGCGATTGACGACGAAGCAACCGAGCACGATGTCCGCCCGGTCTCCCGAGGTCAGCACCAGGCTGCCCGGCTCGAGTCGCTCCAGGAAATGGTTCAGGCTCATGGCCGCGACCTTGACCTGCGCGACTTCGCGGCGCAGCGAATCGGCGGAGCCGTGCAGCAGCCGGGCGTCCAGCGCCTGGGCGATGTCCGCCACGGACGGGCGGCTCAGGGCCGCATCCTCCGGGATCACGAACACCGGTTCATCACCGTTGCGTTCCTCGCGCAGGTTGCCGGCGAGTGTCTCCGGGTCGGCCGTGGCGCGGTTGACGATCGTCGCGACCACGTCGCAACCGCGGGCGTGAAACACTTCCCGCGCGACCTCGATGGCGTTGTGGATCTCGTCCGCGCTGCGGTCCCGGCCGCTGATCACCGGCAGGATGGGCGCGCCGAGGTTCTTGGCCACCGTGGCGTTGAAGTCGAACTCGAAGGCCGAGGACACGCCGGTGTAATCGGTGCCTTCGCACAACACGAAGTCGCACTGCGCCTCGAGCGTCTTGTAGCGGTCGAGAATAGTCTTGAGCACCTCGTCATGACGACCCGCAGCCAGCTCGCGCTGCGCCTCGTCGTGGCTGAATGCATGGGTGGCCGTGACGCCGACCTCGAGCCCGTAGCGCTCGGCGATGAGCCGGATATCGTTATCGGGTCGATCCGCCCGGGCGATCACGGGACGGAAAAAACCCAGCCGCGCCTGGCGCCGCGACAACAGCTCCATCAGGCCCAGCGCCACCAGCGACTTGCCGCTCATGGGCTCCGTGGCCGCGATATACAGGTTATTCGACATCAAAGCCCCGGGCCGGGCCCCACACGGGGTGGCCGTGCACATGTTCGTGTTCCACCCCATCATGGTGGTGCCGATGACGATGCGCCAGGTTGTTCTCCAGCAGCAGGTCCAGGTCGGCGAGCGCATCGCTCACCGGGCCGTCGAACGCCAGCGTGTGATTCTCCGCCAGGATCACGGCCCGGGCGCCCAGTTCCGGCGCCAGCGCCATGTGGTGGGTCGCGACGACGGTCGTGATATCGCGCTCCGCGAGCCAGTCGATCAGCCAGCCGACGGTGCGCGGGTCGAGATTCGCCGTCGGCTCGTCGAGCAGCAGCACCTCCGGCTCGATCGCCAGCAGGCAGGCGAGGCACAGGCGCTGCTTCTCGCCGCCGGACAACTGCGACGGCGGCGCGTCGAGGCGCATGTCGAGCCGCATCACGTCCGCCCAGTGACGGACGCGCTCGCGGGCGTCCGCCTCCGGCAGGTGACGCAGGCCGAAACCGATCTCCGCCGCGACCGTCGGGTTGAACAGCATGGCCTCCGGGTGCTGGAACATCAGCGCGACCCGCCTGCGGAAATCGCGCGCGAACTCCGGGCGCGCCAGCCGCGCCGAGTCGAGCGGCTCGCCGGCGAAGCGCAATATGCCGCCGGAGGGCGCGACGAGCCCGTCGAGAAGCTTGAGCAAGGTCGTCTTGCCGCAGCCGTTCGTGCCGAGCAGCACGACGCGCTCGCCGGGCGCGATCTCCAGGTCCAGCCCCTCGAGCGCCTTGCCGCTGCCCGGATAATCGACCGAGACCTTCTCGAGACTGAACAGCGGCTCAGTCATCCAGCGCACCCCGCGAACGCATCCCCTGGGTCACGGCCTCGGCGTTGTACACGGCCTTGTCGAGCACGGCCAGCCCGAGCGCGCCGCTGGCCCGATACCGTTGCCGCAGCGTCGGCGCCACGGTGCTGCGACTCTTCACGGCATCGCGGTATTCGCCCGCCAGCCGGCGGAACGTCGCCACCTGCACCTGGACGATGCTCAGCCAGCGCCGCGCGCGCGGCCAGCCCTGCAACGCGAGCTCGATCCGCACATCGCGCAGCATCCAGCTGGTCAACAACGCCAGCAGGAATACGCGCAGGTTGAGCAACAGGAGGAAACTCCAGGCCGGGGTCCCGGTCAGCCAGCTCATCACGAGATAACCCGTTGAGATCAGCAACAGGACCGGCAGGACCACGCGCAGGGCGCGCAGCACGAGGTCGAGACGCCCGGCGCCGGAGAGCAGCACCACCGCCGCACACCCGGCCGCGAGCCAGGCGGGCTCATGCACGAGCGTCGCGGCCACGACGGCGGCCAGCCAGGCGAACAGGCCGACGCGCGGATTCGCCCCGGGACTCACCCGCGCACCGCCAGCCATGCCCGCCGCCGCGCGTGGCGGAAGATCAACAGCGTGAGCGCCGCCTCGCCGGCGCCGATCAGTGCATGAGGGATCAGCAGCGCCGGCAGCGTCACGGCCGGGCCGAAGGGAAAGAAGCGTGGCGTGCCGTCCGGGGCATGTGCCAGCCAGGGCTGCATGCCCAGCACCAGCGCAAGAATCAATGCCGAGGTCATGACCGAGCCCCACACGGCGAGGACGACAGCCGGCGTCTCACCGAGAAACCCGAGACCCCGGTAAAGAGCGACAGCGGTCCACGCCCCCGCGAAACCGATGGCCAGCGCATTGACCGGCAACGCCGTGATGCCGCCTGCGCCGACCACCACCGCCTGCAGCAGCAGCACCAGGCTGTAGGCCATGAACGCCGTCCACGGACCGAACACCAGCGCCAGCAGGCTCACCCCGACGGCGTGCCCGGATGTGCCGCCTGGCAACGGCAGCATCACCGTCGAGAGCAGGAACGCGAGCGCCGTGAACACGGCGAGGCGGGGCAGCATCTCGTCCCCCAGCCGGTCGCGGATCCGGCGCCCTGCGATGACCCACAAGGGCGCCGCAAGCGCCAGCGCGGGCAGGTAGGTCTGCGGAGAGATCAGGCCGTCAGGAATATGCATACGGATCAGGCCGCGGGGGGCGGCCGCGCCCGCGACTGTCGCCAGACCATCAGCAGGCCGAAGAGGCCCAGCACGTAGCCGAGCGCGGCGAACACGCGCGACCAGTGGCCATGCGCGTTGCCCTGCGCCTCCTGCACCGCAAGGACGTCGCCGGCGTCGCCCACCTCGAGCGTGATCGTCGCCCCGTGGCCGTCCGCGGAGATCACGCGCAGCTTCCAGGCCCCGGCCCGGTCCGGCCGGAACGTCACCTCGCCGAGCGCATTGACGCGACCCGACTGGAACGCGGTTTCTTCACCGGGCGCGAACACCTCGTACGGCTCGAACCACGGGGATTCGTCGCCGCCGGCAAACGTCAGCCGCACGATGACCGCCTCGCCGTCGAGGACCTCGTGCAGCAGGGCATGGCCGTGCGACACGGGCGCCCACAAGCAACACGTCGCGGCCAGGCCGGGCAAGAAAAAACGCAGCCGTCGTGGCATTCAGCGCACCTCCAGCGTGAGGGTCGCATTGTAATTGTTCTGGTCGCAGATCGCCGGATCCGGGTAAGGCTCGCTGGCCCTGGCCATGACCATCCAGCGGCCGCCGTGCTCGAGCGCCAGGCGTGCGATGCCCGCCTCATCTGTCTGTGCACTGGCCGGATACTCGTCCTCGCCGCCTGTGAACCCGGCATAGGTGGCGCGGACCACGCCCCGCCACGGACGGCCATGCAGCGTCACCCGCACCGCGAGCGGCTCGCCCGCCGTGGCTTGTCCATCCAGCGGCATGATCTCCAGCGGAAACCCCAGCGCCGTGTCGATTGCCGTGCCCTGGCCCAGCAAGGCGACCACGACATTGCGCGAATAGCCACAGCTGAGCGCATCCGGGTTGTCGGCACGGGAGCTGCGCTGCCCCCCGCGCGGCGTCCGGCTGTAGAAGCCCGGCACCTGTCGTGCGGCCAGCAACCACGGGCCGTCGCCGGGCAAGGGAGGCGTGACGAAAGGCGCTCCGGCGGCCAGGTCGATGGCGATGGCCGGCCCGGCGCCATCCACGAGCCACGCGGCCTCGACCCGCTCGGGGTCCAACGTGGCCGTGCCGGGGAACTCGTGACCCCAGCCAATATTGAAGGCGACCGTCGCACCGGGCGCCGGCCGGTAGTCGGCAGGCGTCATCCACGGGTAGTGCGCCGCGGCCAGCGCCGGCCACAGGACGGCCAGCCCCAGGGCAGCGGTCAGCCCTTTACGTCCGCAAATCCTGAATCTTGCACAGTTCATGAAACTCTCCTGTCGGTTGCGCCGCAGGGCGCCGGTCAGAATCGGACATCCAGCGTGAGGCCGATCCGCCGGCCCTGTCGCCAGGCGAAGGCGTCGTCGCCCTTGTCGGATTCGAAGGCATTGCCGATGTCGACGTTGAGGGTCGCCTGGGTCGTGAGCGCCAGCCAGGCACGGAGATCCACGACGCGGTGGGCGTCTACGCGCCGCCTGTTGCTGACATCGCGGAACTGCTCGCCGACCGCGATCAGCGCCACGCGCACGCCACCACGTCCACCCGGCGCCACCCACGTCGGCGCCAGCGACACCGTGTACTCGGGCACGTAAGCCAACGTGTCGCCCGTGTCCCGATTGTCCGCCCCGGTCCATGCGAGTCCCGCCGTCATCGAGAAGCCGCGCGCGCCGCCGGCACGCAGGGACAACTCGGCGCCGCGGATCCGCGCCTCCTCGACATTCACGTAAGACTCGATCGGCACGCCGTCCACGGTCTCGCGACCCGTGTCCGTGCGCACCACCTTGTCCTCGAGATCCGTCTGGAACACGCCGAAGGAGGCCCAGAGCCCGTGCGCCGTCCAGCGCCGCTCAACGCTGAGGTTGAAGTTGATCGCCCGCTCCGGATCGAGCCGGGGATTCGACTCGATGTAGCTCTCACCGTGCCGGTACAGGCCTTCGTAATAGAGCTGGCGGATGGTCGGCGACTTGAAAGCGCGTCCGATCGAGGCGCGCCAGGTAGTCCGCTCGTCGGCGCTGCGCAGGCTGGCGGCGAGTTTCGGATTGAGCTCGCTGCCGAAGGTGGAGTGATGTTCGAAACGCAGGCCCGGGACGAGCATCAGGCGCCGGTCGTACAGCCAGATCTCGTCCTGCACATAGACGCTCGATGTGTCCACGCTGCGCCGCACGGGCAGCGTGGCCTCCAACAGGCCGTCGCGGTAATTGCTGAACTCATAGTCGAGGTCCTGGCGCTGGAACTCCCCGCCGATGGTCAGCCAGTGGTCCTCGCCGAGCCAGGTGAACCGGGCTTCGGCCTGGTCATAGCCGATCTTGCCGCTGCGAAAGCCATGCGTGAAACCGGGGTAGCCCTGGACGAAGTCCTGGGTGAAGCGGTACGCCGAGGCTCTCGCGGTATGGGTCGCGGTGTCATGGCGCAGCGAGATCGTGCCGCGGCGATCGTCATACTCGCGATCGAAGCGTTCCGGCGCGGTGGCCGGTTCGCGGCGGGCACGCGCGGCATCGGCCTGCAGTTCGACCGCCCAGTGCTCCCCGAACGCCGTGCTCCAGCGCGCCAGCAATGCTTCCCGCCAGGTCGTTGCGGGATCACGGTCCGCGGATTCGTCCTGCTCCCGGCTCAACAGCAACAGGACACCCGACGACTCGCCGACCGGCGCGCCGAAACCGGCATGCGCCCGCAGATCGTCCCGGCCAGGGTCATTCGCCGGCACTCCGTCGCGCGCCAGCACGTCGTAGCGGCCGCGCGTGAGCGAGACCGTCCCGCCGGCCGTTGCAGGCACGGGACGCGTGATCACGTTGATCACGCCCGCCATGGCATCCGCACCGTACAACGCCGAACTCGCGCCCTTGACGATCTCGATACGTTCCACCATCGCGATCGGGACCTGGTTGAGGCTCACGCCATAATCGCCGTGCGCGCCGAGCCCGCCGTGAATGCGCCGGCCGTCGATGAGCACCAGTCCGTAACCCTCGTTGACCTGCAGGCCGCGGACCGTCAGCCGCAGGTTGTCCGCGGCCAGCGTGTCATCGAGATTGGTGATCGAGACGCCGGGGATGCTGCGCAACAACTGGGGAAGATTCTGGGCGGGCGAACGCTCGATGTCTTCGCGGGTGATCAGCACCGTGTCGACGGGAACACCGACCAGCGAGTGCGCCGAACGCGTCCCGGTCACCACCACCGCATCCAGCCAGGCGGGCTGCTCGGTCTCGGCTTGCAGCGTCGTGATACCCGTAACGACGCCCAGGGCCATGGCGAACGCGTGGACCAGTCGGTTGGAGAGTCGGAGGGGCGCCAAGGCAAGCTTCCCGGTAATATTTTTCCGGAATTATTCTTACCATGGCCTGGCCGTCCCTCAATAGGGGATTGCCGCAGTCAGCGCGAGCCGTTTCGTGATGGCTCAGTCGTGATCGTGATGGTGCGCACGGTAGTGTCCATGTGAATGACTGTGCGAGTCTTCCTCGCCCGCCGGGGACGGAATCCGGTGCAGGCGTCCATGGCGAATCCCGGGTCGCGCCATGACCGAATCGCCGAAGGCCTCGATCTGCGAGGCCGGACCCTTCAGCAGCACCGCCTCGAGACAGTGGTCGTGATCGAGATGCATGTGCAGGGTCGTCACGGTCAGGTCGTGATGGGCGTGGTGCGTTTCGGTGAGGCGCTTGCTGAGTTCGCGCTCGTGGTGGTTGTAGAGATAAGTGAGGATCCCGAGGCAGTGCACATCGGGATCCTTGTCGAGCTGCTCACGCGCGAGGGCCTCGCGAATCAGGTCCCGCACCGCCTCGGAGCGGTTCTTCGCGCCTTTGCGCTGCATGTAGCCGTCGAACTGCTGCGCCAGCTCGGCCTCGAGGGACACCGTGAATCGTTCGCTCATCGTTGGGTCAACTCCACCATCATGGTCGTTCGTGGTCTCGAGATTGACACTCTCCGCCGCGGCGCGGAGAATGCCGGGCCTCCGGAGGGGTGCCAGAGTGGTCGAATGGGCTTGACTCGAAATCAAGTGTACGGTTTACCGTACCGTGGGTTCGAATCCCACCCCCTCCGCCAAGCCTAACGACATCCCTGACCGGGATTCGAACCCACGGTTCATGAAGCCGGGGTTCGAGCCGCAGGCGTCGGTCCGCAGGACCGACCCATCCCACCCCCTCCGCCA